>CAIPYV010000136.1 GCA_903869365.1 uncultured Chlorobiaceae bacterium | reverse complement strand
TTATGTCCGTCGACCATACCTGGTTGGGCTTTGTGACATCAACTCCCCGCAACAGATAGGGGTAGATCTTGTGCTCTGGGTGCGGCTTGCTGGTGTTGGGGCCCGGCGCCATACCGGCCAGCCCCAATATCCTCATAAGCCGCTGAACCCGTTTCCGGTTGATCTTGTAACCCTCGTTACGCAGATAGTGCATGATGTTACGAGTGCCATAAAAGGGATGCCGAGTGTACTCCTGATCAATCAGTTCAAGCAACCGCAACTCTTCCGCATCAGGAAACAAAACGAGAGACGGCAAATATACCGTCGAACGATTAACTGACGCAAGTGCGCATTGCTTTGCCACCGGCAATGGCTCTTTGTCGCTGACCCACCATCTACGCATACTCATAGGGAGAACCCGGATTTTTTTTTTAGCCAGTCGAGTTCCACCTTTAACCGGCCGATTTCGGTATAGAGCCTTTCTGGATCAGCAGCCGGTTCAACCGGTTTTGGGCCCCGTTTGGCATCAAATAAGCTCGACGCCTGTTCTTGCAGCTCTTTCTTCCATTTACCGACTTGAACGGGGTGTACTCCAAATTCTTGACCGATTTCATTCAGCGTTTTGACCCCTTGAATAGCCTCAAGCGCCACCTTGGCCTTAAAGTCACTGCTGAAATTTTTTCGTGTCCTTTTTGTCATTACCGGCTCCTTTTTGGGGCAAGTTAACAACTTAAACTGCTGTCTAAAAATCGGGGTCCACTATAGCTGCCCATGGGATGAATAAACGCTTGACGGTTTAAGTTGCGTTTTGTAAAAGCCATTTTTGGACGGAGTGAATCTAATGGGGGTTATATGAAGATTGGGTTGGTGGGGATGGATCACTTACGGGAGTTCGGGGTGACCATGGGGCGGAGGATGCTGCCGCGTCAGGTGGCGTTTTGGGAGTTGCTGGACGATCTGGATTGCGAGTGGTGATGCTTCGTTAACAAGCTGGTTTGCTGCGGCTTGGATACTTGAGCGGAAGTGGCCGGAGCGGTGGGGTCGCCGTGAGGTGCCGCCCTAGGGATAAGAAGGGGAAGGATACGCTTGTGGTGATTGGGTGAGGGGCGGGGACTAGGGATTCAGGGAGCTAACTCTATACGCAATTTTTTCCCAAGCACCGATGCTGCGCTGGAAAGTGTTGTCAGGGTAAGGCTTGTATCTGTGGCATCGAGCAGACGGTTAAGTGAGGCCCGGCTGGTATGCATCTTTTTGGCCATTGAAGATTTAGTGAGGTTCTGAGCTTTCATTTCCTCTGCAATTTGCCAGGCAATGACGCGCTTGACGGCCACCGCGGTAACTTCATCCAGAAGAACCTCTTCTTTAAGAAAATCATCGAAACTGCTTCCAATATTGGTTTTGTCACGACTTTGGCAGCGTTTGATGCTTGCAATAAAGTAGAGCTTATTTTTGTTGAAGTGGAAAGTCGTTCTCGTTATGCTCTCTCTGTGGGAGCATGAGATAAATTTTTTACCTTTTCAAGGATGTAACTTATCAATTTCACAACGGCATGGACATTGAAAAAAATCATTATCATTGCCGGACCTAACAGAGCAGGCAAGACAACATTTGCAAGGGACTTTCTTCCTCAGGAAGCTCATATGCTGCGTTTTGTTAATGCTGATCTTATTGCTGCCGGACTGTCGCCTTTTAATCCTGAAGTTGCTTCCATTAAGGCGGCGAGACTGATGCTTAAAGAGATTGATGAGTACGCAAAAAAAGGTGAGAGTTTTTCTTTTGAAACAACGTTATCAGGTCTAAACTATCTGCGACGGATTAAAGATTGGAGAGCTGATGGTTATATTGTCAAAATATGGTTTATCTCGCTTCACTCAGCTGATATTGCCGTTTCGAGAGTGGCAGAACGTGTCAGGCAGGGTGGCCATACTATTCCAGAAGCAATTATTCATCGTCGGTTTGCAGCAGGACTCATAAATTTTCAAAACAAATATCGGGCTATTGTAGACGCCTGGGCACTTTACGATGGAACACTCACTCCGCCAAAACTGATTGAATGGAGCTAATTATGAATACGAAAGACATTCGGTTATCCCCCGACCCAGACATGGCAGGGTCCTATGCTGCAATGCAACGTGCAGGGAGAGCTGCTGAGGACTTGGCTATTCGAACCAATACAGCGATTATTACCATGATTGATGGGCACGTTGTCAGGCTTACTGCTGAAGAAATCATCAAGCGCCG
>CAIPYV010000135.1 GCA_903869365.1 uncultured Chlorobiaceae bacterium | reverse complement strand
CATCTTTACGATGACTTTTCCGTAATGCTCACGACGAGAGCTTTTGACCAACGCCGCTTACGGTGGTTTGCACCCTGCTCCTGCAAGCCGAGTGCGAGGGGCCTTCCCTCATCTCTTGTAAGGCTTGGCTACAGCGCACAGAAGTCGAGAATAAATAAACTCAATAGAGTAATCATTACCTTCACTTATGGTTGAGCAATCTGACGCAAAGATAGGTTCATCAAAAAATGCAACGTATCCCGCACTTGCACCTGATGCACTGATTGTAATTGTCTTTCCTATGCGATTTGACTTATTGTGAAAATATGCAGGCTTTTTACCTCCAGCAATGACGGGGATGACACCTGAGATTGCATGTTTTTCTGTGATTAACTGCCCTTTTGAGATCTTAACCACATCCCCCAACCGCTTCACCTCCTACTCGCCGCTGAAACCGGGGAGACGGGTTTTGCCGGTGAGGAGCTGCTGCATGGCGGCCTGTTTGATGTTGCGTTTTTTGGTGATGAGCCGCTCCAGTCCATGCAGCAGTGCATCAATGTCGCTCAATGCCTCAGCGATGGCGCGTTGTTCTTCAACAGAAGGATTGTGTATCTGGACTCAAAAAAAACCTGTCTGATAGTTGAGATTTCCTTGAGTTGCTATTTTGTAAATTCTTGAAAATGAAGCCACCGTAGAGGAACCTATCGATATCAAGACTGGAAATTTGGTGGTACTCTCTCAAGCGTGTGACCTTGTTAATGACAAATTGGACACCGTGGTGCTCTGTCCTTAGTGGCCGCTAACTGAAATCATGAAAACCAGTGAATACTTCAAAAGCAAGAACGGGAAAGAGAGTCTTCGGCAAGGCAAGGAACCGGCATACCATCTACTGAACCAATATTCATCCAATGAGATTGAGATCGATTATTCTGTGGTTGATTTCCACCGAATATACACCCTTCCAAAAGATTACTTAAAGGCATTTACCATCACACAGCCTCATAGGCTCAGGCGGCTTCCAGTTCAGCCTGTTTCGCCTCAATGGCCGCCTGTTCTGTGGCGAAGTAGCTTGCAACGATAAGTGATTTTGGCAGCAAATCACAAACCCAGCCTTTATCCTTGCTCCTCCCTTTTTTGTCGGTTTCGATGATGCGTGACGGTTTTGCGACCCAACCATCAAGGGCGATGAGATAGCAGTCGTCCTGCATCGTTTCGGCCCAGTAGTCCATCAGGTGCTGGTAGATATCGTAGGCATCGACCAGCGGTGCGGGCTTGAAGGTGTTCAACAGTTCCTCGGCAATGGTTTCGATCAGTGCCCTTGGTGACCAAAGATGGCCGGTTTGACTTCAGGCAGTGGCAACCTGAGGTTGGCGTAGTTAGGGCGGAACGGTTCAAACAGTGTGGCTCGCACTCCGGGGAGAAGCTGCCAGTAGTCGGCAAAGGCATCGATGTCGCGCTCAGGAATACCGCCTTGCAAGTGGCCGTTGATATCTTGAATGTCTTCTGGTTCAGTGCTGTCGATGTAACGAGGGAGGTTGAGGTTGAAGTCGTTTTTCGGGTCGGCAATCTCCAAGAACGGGGATCCGGGAATGGTGAGTTTAATATGGATGCTCCTTTCGTTTCAATAATCTTGTTTGTTTGTGTATCTTCGCACGATCTTTTTTCTTCTGAAACGAAAATGCACACACCAAAATGGAAAGAACGCTAACTATTCTGAAACCCGATTGCGTGCGCAAGCAGCTTATCGGTGCAGTCATCGACAAAATTGAACGTGCAGGTTTCCGTGTTGTCGCCATGAAAAAAATCAAGCTTACCCAGGAAACTGCCGGCGAATTTTATGCAGTGCATCGTGAGCGCCCTTTTTACGGCGAACTTGTTGAATTCATGTCTTCAGGCCCCTGTGTACCGATCATTCTTGAAAAAGAAAATGCCGTTGCTGACTTCCGCACTCTTATCGGTGCAACTGATCCAGCCCAGGCTGATGAAGGCACTGTGCGCAAGCTCTATGCTGACAGTAAGGGTGAGAACATTGTCCATGGTTCCGACTCTGAAGAAAATGCAGCCATTGAGGCCGGATTTTTCTTTTCAGCTGAAGAGGTTGTCCGCAGCAACTGATTCCTAACAAGGATACACCATGAAAGAAGCGACCGAAAGGCCGCTTTTTTTGTTACAGGATGCGATGATGCTGAACGTCCTGATCACTCTGCGTTTCCTTTTTTCATCTCCGTCAGGAATGAGCTGAAGGTTTCGGCGTACATCTCCCATACCGTCATAAAGAGCGCTGCAATAATCGGCCCGATAATAAAGCCGAAGATACCGAACAAGCCTATCCCTCCAAGGGTTCCAAAAAAAATAAGCAGAGCGTGCATCTGTGTATCACGTCCGACCAAAATGGGGCGGAGAATATTGTCGATTTGACCGACAACAAGAGTGCAGAACAGGAGGAGTCCTAAAGCTTGAGGATAATGACCTGTCGCGGCAAGATAGATACCTGCCGGAAACCAGACCAGCCCAGAGCCGATAATTGGCAGAACGGAGATCAGCGACATAATGGCACCCCAGAATATTGCACTTTCAATGCCTGCGAGATGCAGAGCAACCCCTGCCAGAGAGCCCTGCAGGGTACCTATCACCATGCTCCCCTTTATGGTCGCTCTGGTCACCGAAAGAAACTTGTCGAGCAATCGAAGCTGATCGCTCTCGGTAAGGGGAAGATAGGAGAGTACTTTATCAAGAATCAGCCTTCCATCGCGCAAAAAAAAGAACATGGTATAGAGAAAAACAAAAATCAGAAAGAGATCATTAAAAGCCGAGTAGGTAACCGTTGATACCGTGTCGAAAAGCAGTGAACCCGCCTTGCTAACAAGCTCACCAGCTTTCTGAATAATATTTTCACGATAAAGCTCAAGTTCGGCATAAAACGGCAGAGAACGCAAATGTTCGTTAAATGCTGCCGGCTCCTTAAACTGCTGCTGGATCCATGGAACTGCAACACTGCTGATACTGCCTGCCTGCTCAACAACAATACCGAGCAACCCAGCCAACGGAATGATCACTATAAGAAACAACAGAAACATCGTCATTGCGGCGCTCAGGCTTTTGCGCCCCTTGAACCAGCGATCAAAGCGATTGAACACCGGCATAGCGAGCGCTGAAAAAATAGCGGCAAGAACAATAACCATTAGAAAATAACGGATCATGGCAAAAAAAATTGCGGAGATGAACAGGACGATCAAAAGAAGGATGACCTGGTTTGCTTTTATGCTGTTCATAGTTTTTTAATGTTGTATCCTTAAAACCACTCCTGAGACTCCTCGCCAAGAAGCTGCGCACGAACAAAAGCAACTGAAAAAATCCCGGCTGTTTCGGCCCGGAGAATTGTTTTTCCAAATGAGATTTCGTAAAAGCCAGCGTTTCGGGCTTCCTGCACCTCATTTACCGTGAAGCCACCTTCACCTCCGATCAGAAAAAGTATGTTTTTTCCTGCACAATGCACTCCGGGTGCTTTTTCAGAAACCTCATAAGGAATCAATTTAAGATCGAACCCTTGAAGTAATGTAACCTGTTTGAAAGGGAGTAATTCACCGAGCTTCGGGAGGTAATACCGTTTTGACTGCCGGGCAGCAGAGAGAATAATGGTTCTCCACCTGTCAAGCCTGCCCTGGACTCTTTCACTCGATGGCTGACTGACGGTACGTGCCGTTATCATGGGAATAATGGTTGATACTCCAAGCTCAGTGGCTTTTTCCAGAAAGAGTTCAAACCGCTGGGGAGCCTTAAGCAGAGAGAGAGCAACGGTAACTCGGGTTTTTTGCCGCTCAACCACTGCATGATCGAGAATTTCCCCTTCCAGTGATTTTTTACCAACATCCAAAATTCTGACATCACAGCGCAAACCATTTCCATCGGTAACAAGAATCTGATCTCCTGTTTTTTTTCTTAAAACCCGCACAAGATGATGAAACTCGTCACCATCAATGACAAGCTTGGCAGAATCAAGGGAGATGTTCTCTCGTACTGTGTAAAACAGCTCCATTCTCTTACTCCTTGACGGCTAAGGCCACAGCCGCAAAAGAGACTCTTTCAACCCCGGCCTGAAGACATGCAGAGGCTGCAGCGGCAAGGGTTGAACCGGTTGTAACAATATCATCAACGAGAAGCACATGACGCATCGTAACACTTCTGGCTACATGAAACGCACCTACCGGATTGTTTTTTCGCTCGGCAGCAGAAAGCCCTGTCTGAGAAACGGTGTAACGCTTTCTGACAAGCAGTTCAGGCATGACAGGTTTTTGAAGCGTTTTCCCAATGCCTTCGGCAATTTTCTCAGACTGGTTATAGGATCGTTCAATTTTTTTTAGATGGTGAAGCGGTACCGGTACAATGCACTCTATATCTCCAATATCACCACAGGAAAGCATCCATTCACCCAATTGACGCCCGAACATGGTACCGAGGTTAAACAGGCCTTCATACTTCATGGAGTGAATAGCTTGCTGCAGCGGGCTCTTTTTATGAAACTGGTAACGACACCATCCACGCTCAAACTGAAATGTTTCGCCAAAGCGTGAAGTAATGACATGGCGCAAGACCTGTTCTGCCTCTAACGAGTTATTAAACGGATCAAAATCGGTCATGCATGAGCTGCAGCATCCCTCTTCGGAAGAAGTGAGCAGTGTCTTGCAGAGCACACAGACATTGGGAAAAAGAAGATGAAGGAGTTGTTCAAGCACGGTAATCCCTCGTTTTGATTATCCAAAGCACAAAGCGGCAGCACCGTACATTCCTGCTTTGTTTCCGAGAAGTGCGGGCACCAGTTCAAGCCCGTCATGCATGGAAGGAAGCGTTGATCGCCGGAGCTGATCGAGAGCCGGGACAAAAATAATGTCTCCAGCTGCTGAAATACCACCACCTATCACAAATTTTCTGATATCCATGAGCGTCACGACGTTTGCCAGCCCCACGCCAAGTATGGAGGCTACCCGGTTCCAGACTGCAAGAGAGACTTCATCTCCTTCCTTAGCGGCATGTTCAAGAAAACGAGGTGACAACTTTGTATAGTCATCGCCACAGAATCTGGCAACAGAAGAGCCGGAAGGGCTGGCATCAATCATCCTGCGTGCAAGTGCTACAATCCCCTTTTTACCGATAAGACTCTCAAGAGTACCCCTTATACCGGTATGCACGCTTGATCCTTCAAAATCTATAATCATGAACCCTACTTCGCCTGCCGTACCGTTAGCGCCGCGATAGAGCTTTCTGTTGAGGATAATTCCTCCACCAACACCAGTACCAAGGGTCACCATGAAAAAATCCCGAAACTCTCGTCCTGCGCCGTACAATGCTTCACCCAAGGCTGCAGCATTAGCGTCATTGTCAATAAAAACCGGAATCGCAAGGCCTTTCTGCTGCATCAGGCATTGCTGAAGATTGTCCCGCAAAGGAACAACACTCCATCCCGGAAGGTTGGGCGGATAACTCAATGTGCCTGTGTCGGCATTGACCGCACCTGGAGCTCCAAGACCGATTCCTGCACAATCGGATAAATCGAGGGTCTCGGAAGCAACGTGGTAGAGGTCAGCAATGATACCGGCAAGCTGGACAACAATCCCGGTCGAACCAGATGCTGTATCAGTTGGAACTGTCCTGTGCGTTACTATTCCACTCTTTTCGCCGACGATCGCTGCCTTGATTGCCGTACCTCCAAGATCTATGCCTATTGCCCATCGGGACATGCTGCTGTTTCTTTACACTTCGTTATTGATAATTCAGCTGTTAAAGGGCCTTAAAAATTTCCGGCCATAAGTGCCTGTTGCAAAAAAGTCAAGAATCTCAATAATTTCCGGCTCCTGAGGCAGTTCCGACTTTACCTTTTCAAGTGCATTATTCAGGAGAAGGCCTGACTGAAAAAGAATCCTGTAAGCGCTTTTAATAAGGGTTATCTTTTCAGAACTGAACCCCCGCCGTTTCAAGCCGATGGCGTTCAGACCCTCGTAACGGAAAGAGTCGTGCCCGCCGGCCATGACAAAAGGCGGTACATCAAGCGATGCTCTGGCAATTCCACCGACCATCGAAAACCGACCTATCCGCACAAACTGATGCACACCGGTAAGTCCTCCGATAACAGCATAATCGCCAACTTCACAATGTCCGCCGAACTGGACAGAGTTTGCAATGACAACGTGATTACCAATGACGCAATCATGCCCGGTATGCACATAGGCCATAATCAGGTTATCAGAACCAATAACGGTTTTACCACTCGCCACCGTCCCCCGATTAAGGGTAACGCACTCCCTGATGACCGTTCTGTCGCCGACATAGAGATAGGTTTTCTCTCCGGCAAACTTGAGATCCTGAGGTGCTGTTGCAAGAACAGCACCGGAATGAATCCTGCAGTCATTTCCAATCCTCGCACCCGACGCGATATGAACGTGGGGAAATATCAACGTGCCGTTTCCTATTTGAACATCGTCCTCAATAACCGAGTAGGGTCCAACAGTAACACCCTCACCCAGAACGGCACTCTTGCCGATCACTGCAGTTGCATGAATACTGCTTTGCATAGTGTTTATTCTTTCATTGTTTCAAACTTTTCGACTAAGCCGGGCTGCTTCAACTCTCTGGCAAGAAACTGAATGACGCGTTTGGCATCATCTTTCCTGCCCATATTCTGATAAGCTCTTGCCAGAACATAAAAAAGCCGTGGATCTGATTCTGGTGAAGAGTGGGTTGTCAATTTTTCAAGATACGCAATATACTGAGACGCTTTCTGCTTTTCACCAAGCCGAACATAAAGTGCCACGACAGAACCGGCAAGTTCGGGGTTCAAGGGATACTGTGCAGGAGGAAGAAGTTTCCCCGAGGTGTCGAGCACCTGCAATGCAAGCATTCCCCTCGGTACCTCCCTGAAGAAACCTGAGGCATCCGGTATTTTAAGAAGCCTTGCCGGATCACTTGCCAGCTCAAGCGCCAGCCTGACAAAAAGAGGCGAGTAGTTGCCGCACAACCTCCTTGAAGTTTCTTCAAGAAAGACCTGCTGATTATTAATATTCCTGAATCTGTACACTTCCATCAGGTTTTTGTAGAGCAGTACGGGATCAACATAGCTCATAGGATCAGCGCTTTTGAGCGGCACCACCTTATACACAAGCCCGTCAAGCCGAAGATAACTCTCAAGCCCGATCATGCTTTCAGGATCGACCGTCAGGGCGAAATAAACCGGACGCTGGGAAAAGTTGTTCATGAGTATCTCATAAACGGCTATATCCTGAGGCCTGAAATATCCCTGACCATTATAGGTCATTCCGGGCTTCAACAGCCACGTCATCGTATCAGCCGGCTCAGAAGGCAATGTATAGCCGTGAAGACGGGACTCGCGCACCAGTTTCTGCCGCGCAGCAAATGCTGGAAGCACCGCATCAACCGAATCAATCGGCATATAGGTAATACCTGCGAGTTCACCGTCGCTCATGCTGAATGCAATCGGTTTGGCCCCCCTTGGCCGGGTATTTTTCAACTGTTCTAGATACCAGCCGGTATTGGCCAGACTCAGGTTGACAATGCGTACATCGGTTCTGATGCGTGCAACCTCCTGGAGGTACCACAAGGGAAACGTGTCGTTATCACCGTTGGTAAAAAGAATGGCGTCTTTTTCACAACTCTGAAGCATATTCCAGGCCCAGTCCCACGGCACATAGTTACCCGACCTGTCGTGCACCCTGTAGTTCACCTGAAGCATTCTCGCATTGATCAACAGCAAGCCGGCGGTAACCGTCAGCGTGGCAAGGATAAGCTGATTCCTTTTGCCGGCAACCTTCAGGCGTTCACCAATCCAATACCACAGGCTTTCGATTCCTATTCCTATCCATAGGGCAAAGGCAAAAAAACTGCCGACATAACTGTAGTCACGCTCTCTGGGCTGTGGTTCAGTCTGGTTGAGATAGATCACCAGTGCTGCGCCGGTAAGGACAAAGAGCGCGGAGACAACAAGCCCCATCTTCCATTGTCGCCGGAAATGTGAAATCGCTCCGGCAAGGCCTACCAGAAAAGGAATCCCCCAAAGCACCGACCAGTCGACTCCCGCGCCTTCCATATCATGCTCACGTCCGATAAACTGCCACCCGAAATACCGGAAGTACATCTTCTGCATCTGATAGGTGAGAAAATAATCGAGATCACTCGAATACTGCTGGTAATAATATTGATGTACGGGTTCAGGTGACCAGCGTCTCGGCCAGAGTGGCATCTCCCCATACTGCTCACGGTTGACATAGGAAAAAAAAGCTTCGGGTGTGGAAGGATTATTTTCGTTGAGGGGAGGCCCTGCCTGGGCACGAACATAGATCAGACTATAGGATGTATAGCCGATAATAATGAGGAAAAGCGACATGAAAACGGTATTCAAAAGCGCTAAGCGATGGTGGTGAGAGTACCATGTGCCGTAACCAAGCAACCCGACGAGCAGAAAAAATCCCCACCATGAGGTCAGATGAAGGAGCACCGGAAGCCCTCTGATAACCCCTATATAGATCAGAAAAAACAACCCTACAGCCGCCAGAATAAAAAGCGAGAAGGATTTAAGGGTTACTTCGTATTTTTTAACATAGTAGACAACTGCCACGGCAAACATCGCGAGCAGACTGAGGAGATGTACTCCAATCGAAAGCCCGATCATGTACATGACGACCAGAAGCCAGCGTTCGTGTCCGGGTTTGGGATCCTCTTCATACCAGCGGAGGATCAGCCAGACGACCATGGCTGTAAAAAACGATGACGATGCCCATACGCCCGCTTCAACGGCGTTAAACCAGAAACTGTCAGAAACTGCGAGAGCAAGAGCACCGATTATAGCCCCACCGTAAGCCGATACTTTTTCAGCCGGACTCCAACTGTCGGGATCAGTTTTACGGTACAGAGTGATAAAGCGTATGGTGATGAGATAGGTGAGCATGACGGTTGCTGAACTCACCAGAGTACTGATCAGGTTTACTCGTGCTCCGATATCACTGAAAAACGGAATCATCGAAAACAGATGTGCGATCAAAAGAAAAAGCGGGGCTCCCGGAGGATGTGGGATCCCGAGAGTATAGGCCGTAGCGATAGACTCTCCGCAATCCCAGAAAGAAAAGGTGGGTGCCATGGTGCGGAGATATAATATCACTGCGGCAAAAAAGAGCAACGCTGCCAGAGTGCGGTTAATTGTCCGGTGTGTCATAAAAAAATATCATTTCAATGGGCCTGTTACCCGAAAATAAAATCCCCGGCAATAAAATCTGCAAACAAAAAACCTTTCGCTGTCAGGTAAAGACGCCCTTCATGCTCTTCTATCCATCCTTTCTGTGCAAATCGGGCAATAGTCTGTGAGAGACGAAGTCCTAATTTATTTTCTTTTCGCAAAAACTCAACATCAAGACCGCTGTTTATTCGAAGTGAGAGAAAAACCTGTTCAGTAAACCGCTCTTCGGCTGAAAGCACTTCACGAAAGCCTTCTGCACTTCCAGGAGTCGCAATATAGCGGGTCAGACTTGAAACATTTGCTGAACGGATCTCCTGGCCTTCGGAAACAAGGAAACTGTGGGCAGAAGGTCCAAATCCAAGGTATTGCTCCCGCTTCCAGCTTGCAAGATTATATCGGGAATGATGGTCCGGCAGAGAGAAGTTCGATACCTCATAATGAGAGTACCCTTGCTGCACCAGTTCACTGAGCGCATATTCATAGAGGGACGCCTGTACTTCATCATCAGGGACGGTTATTTCTCCACGGACAACATCACGGTAAAGCCGTGTCTTCGGTTCGAGCGAAAGCATATAGACTGAAATATGCTGTGGCCTCAGTGAGAGAGCCATATTAAGATCGGCCTCCCAGAGCATAAGCTGCTCTCCGGGAACCCCGCAGATAAGGTCAACACTGACCGATTCAAACTTCCGGAGCGCGCCCAACGTTGCCTCTCGTGATTCCTGCGCCGTATGCGCCCTTCCAAGCGCCTTCAATTTTTCAGCTGTGAAGGACTGAACCCCGAGACTCAGCCTTGTAATCCCTGCTGCACGAAGCTCGTTCATCGTTTGATCATCAAGATCTTCGGGATTGGCCTCCAGTGCAATCTCGACATCTGGCGAAAGTGTGCAGAGAGCGGCAATCTCCTCAATCCATCCGGCAAGATAGTGCACGGGAACCATTGAGGGAGTTCCGCCTCCGAAATGAATGGCACCAATCGTTCTGCCTTTCAGACGGGATGAGCGGGCAACGGTCTCAAGGGAGAGTGCCTTGAAAAATTCACCAATATGATCAGGACGAGTAACAAGATAAAAATCACAGTAGCTGCAGCGCGATTTGCAGAATGGTATATGGACATAAAGACTCAGCATACTCTGAAGAAGCTGGCACGGGAAATCAGATCATCGTCAGGCAGAGGCAAGAATATACTCCGTCACTGCTTTATAGAGATCGTCAGCCACAAATTCAGGAATAATGTTGCGCTGCAGACAGAGCGCTTCCTCATTGTGTCCGGTTCTAACCAGCACAGGCCTCAGTCCAGCCCGCAGACCGCACTCAACATCCAGTGTTTTATCCCCGACAAAAAACGAAGCACTTCTATCCACGACAAGCCCTTCGGCAAGAAATTCATCAATAGCACGCTCAACCATACCCGTTGCCGGTTTCCGAAAATCCATGAAACGATCGTAAACTGGATGGGGATATTCGGGATGGTACGGACAATAATAGCAACGGTCATATCCTGCATTTCGAGGCACCAGCAGTTCATTAAGATAGCGGTTCACCTCTTCTATCTGCTCGACCGTTGCGATGCCCCTGGCAATACCAGCCTGATTGGTCACAATAACAATCCGAAAACCGGCACTCTTGGCAAGTGCGATTGCCTCATCGGCGCGATCAATCAGAATGAGCTGCTCTCTGGTGAAAATATAAGAACCGGTATCCTGATTGATTGTACCATCCCTGTCAAGAAAAAGAACCTTTATGGTCTGCACTATACTCCCCTATTTTTCAAGAAGTTGATGGTACAAGTTACCATACTCTTCAGCGGAATTTTTCCAGGTAAAGTCCCTGGTCATGGCTGACGTAACAATCTGCTCCCAGCTCGCCTCTACAAGAAAACATTCAATAGCCTCATTGAGCTTGCCAAGCAGTGAATCAACGGTATAGTCATGAAAAATAAATCCAGAACCTCTCTCTTCAGCAACATCGTCTATGGTTTCCACAATCCCGCCTCCGGCATAAGCTACGGGTATGGTTCCATAGTTCATGGCAAACATCTGGATCATTCCGCACGACTCGATCATTCCGGGCATAAGCAGAATATCCAGACCTGCTATGGCAAGGTGAAAGAAAGAGTCGGAATATTCGGCCTGCAGACTGACCTGCTCGGGATGCGCATCGGCAAAATCCTGAAACAACTTTTCGTATTTCTTGTCGCCGGAACCGCTGATCACAAGCTGAATCTCAAGGCCTGCCAGTTGTTCAAGACTTTGCAGAAGAAGCTCCGCTCCCTGAAACTCGTCAAAATTGGCGATAACCCCCACCAGAGGCACACCTTCATGGTAGGGCAGCCCTGCTTCCTCAAGAAGAGTTTTTTTGTTATCAAGCTTGCCATCCATATTGTCAATGCCGTAGCGCTTCTTGATGAGCTTGTCTGTCGAAGGATTCCACTGCCTGACATCAATACCGTTAAGAATACCGTAAAACTTCTCCTGATACTCTTCGAGCACCGGGCTCATACCAAAGGTCTGAGGGCCATCATGCACAATCTCCTCAGCATAACGTTTTGATGTTGTCGTAAAAAGGCCGACATGTTCAATACCGGTATAGAGCATATTCACCTCATCATTGGTACAATGCAGACCAGCGCAAACCTCGTCGGGGAGAAGCTTCTGGAATGACTTGTAAGGAACAATACCCTGGCGGTAAATATTATGGATGGTAAGAACTGTTTTTATATCCTTGAAAAACTCATTCGAAGCATAGACTGTTTTCAATAACAGTGGAATAAGACAGGCATACCAGTCATGGCAATGAATAATGTCGGGCTTCCAGCCCAGCCGCTGCAGTGTCTCAAGAACGCCGATATTGAAAAAAACAACTTTGTCTGCACTTCCCTTCAGATCTTTTCCGCTATAGAGATCGGTAAAAAGACCATTACGTTTAAAATATTTCTCGTTGTACAAAAAATATGTCTGAATCTTACTTGAGGGCAATGCGGTCACCTTGACGTTCAGTAAATCTATTTTCTCCTTCAGATGAACCTCAATATCGGACAGACGCAACACGTCATGCAACCGGAACTTCCGGTCATTGATCGTACCGTATTTAGGCATCATGATGCGTGCCTCGAACCCTTCTTCCTCAATAGCTTGGGGGAAGGAGGCCATGAAATCAGCAAGTGCGCTGATTCTTACAAAAGGAGAAACTTCACCGGAGACATAAAGAACTTTAATATTTCGTCTGGCCATCTATATCACAATCAATCTATAATTTTTCACGAAAAACTTTCATAGAACTACTTTAGTTTTTAATTTACGAATTTTCACAGACACATACAATCAAGCCTCTCTTACCAGAGAGCTGACGGGATTTTCATGCAAAGTACCCCAGGCATCTTTCGCTTCTTTTTCTTCATCATGTTGTGGCTTGCCGGAGGGTGCGCTTCCGATCGTCCGCCTACAGGAGGCCCGGTCGACAACACACCACTGCATGTGGTATTTTCCAATCCTGCGCCCTCGTCCGTCAATGTTTCCACAAACAGAATCCATCTTTCTTTCAGCCATTATATTTCCGGAAGGCAATTGCTTAATGCTCTTTTCTTTTCGCCCTCCATCGGTGACTACGATATTGCGGTTAAAGGAAAAGAGGTTGATATAACGGTGTACAAACCCCTGAAAAAAAATTGCACCTATGTCGTCACCATTGATAAAAATCTCAGGGACTATCGCGGATGCACCTTTCCTGGCCCGTATTCTTTTGCTTTTTCAACCGGACCGTTGATCGATACAGGGGTAATCAGCGGTAACGTCATCAATGCTGACTTTACACCAGCCACAAATGCCCTTATGCTGGCTTTTACCGAACAACCTGAAGCCTCTGCGACGGAAACCCTGCTGACAAGAAAGCCTGACTACCTTATACAGGCAAATGCCTCTGGAACCTTCTCTTTTGATAACATCGGTTCCGGGTCGTATCGAATTCTTGCTGTCAACAACAGAAACAATGAACTGCGCTATAGTAAGAGTGAAGAGGTTGGGTTAAGCAGTGCTTCCGTTGTTCGTGAAGGCTCTTCAAACCTGATGTTGAGAATTGACGGTGTCCATAGTGATACCGATGGGCTGGTATCCTGCTCGCCTCTTGCACAGCAACTGCTGGCAATAACATTCGCCCGTCCGATCTGCACCACCTCATTCAACCCGGACAAGCTTGAGCTCCGTCATGCGGAGTCGCATACCCTGATTCCCGTTGTCAGCTGGTTCAGTAAAAACCGGTTATTGTATGAGAGGGAATTTCTTATTGTGACCGACAAGATCCAGCCGAACCAGCCTTATCTGATCAGTTACCGCGCTCATGACGGAAAAGGAACAATCAGAACAATTCCATTTTACGGCTCGTCGCGGCCTCCAGGAAATCGTCACATTTCGATAACCCTTTCACCTGAGAACAACAGTGAACCTGCATACCTTGATATGGCATGGCCGTCAGTAGGCAAAGTAGTCGTGATCAAGGTATCGGCTCCACTCCCCGCATCAGCACTCAGCCAGGCAACCACCCTTTCAGAAGCAGGTTCCGGTACAAAGAAGCCAATTCATTTTTCATTGGTATCAATTGATCCGCGCACGTTTGCCTTGAAACCAACCGGTGGATTTCAAGCGGGCCGGACTTACATCGTCAGCGTTGATCCTGCGCTAACCGACAGTGCGGATAAGGCAAAACCGATCGTTTCGCAATTCAGGACAGCTGAGAAAAAAGAGAGCGGAAGTATTTCCGGAACAGGCCACGCTTCAGGAAAGTATGTGATCATCGAGGCAAAATTGTCAGGCTCAACAGCAACATACAGTACGTCAGCACGTTGCGACAAGAACGGAACATTTCGCTATGCATTCCCGGAACTTCCGCCTGGCAGCTATACGGTCAGTGCATTTCTTCCTTCCGGCAATAGCCCGCCAGCTCCCTACCAGCAATGGAATCCAGGATCAATAGAACCTTATAAACCCGCCGAACCATTCGGTTTTTATGCTGAAGCCGTTAAGGTCAGGGCTGGATGGACAACCGAGCGCATTGATATTCAGATCATAACATCCCGATAAATAAAACAGATTTTTTCACACGATGAGTACACCTTCAAAAATTGGACCTAATTCCATTATTCAGACCGTCGCAGCTCTTGAAGCCAAATTCGGAAAAAAAGAAGCTGAAGTTTTGCTGAAAAAAATTGGCCAGGGTCACTATATCGGCAACCTTCCGTCAGAAATGATTGAAGAATCAAAATTTCATGCGATGGTCACTGCGCTCCAGAAAGAGATTGGTGATAAAGTTACCGCCGGCATCCTGAAAGAGTCCGGAGAACGCACTGCCCGGTACCTTCTTAAAGTCCGCATCCCCGGCATCTTCCAGAAACTGGTAAAGCTCCTGCCAAGCCGACCGGCATTCAAGCTTTTTCTTTTTGCCATCAGCAAAAATGCATGGACTTTTGCCGGCAGTGGAGAATTCAGCTACATCATGAATCGACCTCCTGAAATAACCGTCAAAGTGACCTACCCGACCCATCCGGTTGTAGGAAATTTTTACCTGGGGACGTTCACGGCCCTTCTGCAGGAACTGGTCAACCCGAAAACAAAGATCAAGACTGATATCCGACAGGAAAAGAAGATTATACTCTGCAAATATCGGTGCGAGATTTGAATGAATTTATGGACGTATATCGATCACAGATGGTTTGAACTGAGCTTCTGTATTTTTGATTCAAGGCCGTTTTTTTTCACTGTCCAAAATGTTGATTCGTTTCTTTTGAAATGGAGGTTGTCAGGGTTGAAGGTGACCTCTTTATAAAAAGCAATATTGTGCGTCAAGATAAATATCTGCTTGATGTTGTTCTTTCCTGCCTGTATCTCATGGTACAACTCTTTTATGAGAGCTCCGACGATGAGCAGAATGTTATTGTCAAGACTGGATACGGGGTCATCAAAGACAGCAACGCGATCCGTGGTCATACCTGACTCCGTGTTACTCCCCTTCAAGAGATGAAAAAAGTAGAGGAGAGAAAGAAATGACGATTCGCCTTCACTCAATGTTTCTTTCGCGTCTGAGCCATCCATCCTTATTAACTTATAACCTGTTTTATTGTTAGCTGTTGCAAGCGAGAAAGAGTCAAAACCGACCGATATCAAGAGTGCGTTTATGGCATCAATCGTAGGCTGGATACTTGTCGTACTCCTCTCAAGAGCCTTGATTTCTGAGACCTTAGCTTGCTGGGATGTTAACGCCCATTGAATTTGGACTTTCACATCGGCAATCGCTTTATGCAAACCATTCCTCATTGTGTCGTAATTCAACAAATCTTTGTTGAGTTCTTCTTCGAGAATAAACTTCCAGACCTGCGCGGTCAAATGGCTTCGCTCATGCGCAAGATTTTCAACCATCTTGTTGTGCTCAGTGTTCAGAGCATTTGCGTCATCGACAAGAGTTCCTATTGTAGACAGCACATCACTGGTGGATTGCAACTCAACGACCTGGCTCGGCTCCTTCTTTTTTAAGGTCAGTCGCTGAAGATTCATGGTGATTCTCACATCAAGAAGTTCCTTTTCTTTTTTCAGCTTTTCGACATCAAGAAACTTGGAGGGAGTGGATATGACTGAAGCTATCTCTCGCTGAAGTCGAGCAGAATCGTCCTTGTAGTTTATGCAGAGATCGTCAACAGACCTGCTGTCTTCTTTGAAAGCCTCATCATAATACTGGTTCAAGCTTTGTGCGAATGCATCAGTTGTGTTCTGTTGGCAAAATGGACACGCCATCTCGTTTTTATCATAAAATGCGTGACCTTCTCTGACCCAGTCACTGTTTCCCAATTTCTTGATCATTGCTGCGATATCAACGTCTTCCTTGCCAATCACTTTCTTCTTGAGAATGGCAGCTGATTCATGGGTAATAATTTTTGCGGCATCTATGGAGGGGATCGTTGGTGCCAAAGTCGGCGCGATACAAAAAAGTGTCTCTGCTATTTTTTCGAGAACAGCTAACGACTTTAGTGGTGAGGAATTGCATGCCCGCTCCTTTAGAATCTTATCTTTGAATTTCTCTCTGCTTGATCGAAATCCTTCAAAAGCAATCCCAAGCTTTGCTTTGTGCCTTGTGTAAGAAGACCAGCACTTCAGTCTGAATTTTTCATCGAGGGTCGCCAACTCACCCATCTTGCCGCCAGTGCCGTCTTGACCATGCAACACAAAATGCATGTGCTCGATTTTGTTTGTGATGGCATCAAGTTCCGCTTTTGAAGCCGCAATCTCTTTCAGGATATCAATATTCTTTGCACCGAGCGTGAAAATACCCTTGAGTTCAGAAGATTGGCTGAAGTGCTTTTTGATAAAATCCTGATTGTAGACCATCGTCTGCAATTTCGTACCAGTCCACGTAATGCTGCAGGTCGGGAAGTCTCCATCATCCGCAATCAGTCGGGAAATCGTTGTTTTCCCTGATCCATTAGAGCCATAGAGAAAATTATATTTGGATAATCCAGTCAAAAACTCAGGAGTCTGGCTATAACTTGCCACACCTGCTATTCTGATAGATTCAATCATTGATTTATTTGTTAGTTTGCAAGCCAATATTTTCGACACAAACACAAGTGTTGCAACAGTAATATAGCGTATTTAATTAGAAATAAAAAGATACTACAGACGTATCTTTGGAGTTGACAAAAAAAATTTGGCTTAAAAGGCTGTTGGCAGGATTGTTCATAGGTCTTATGAGTCTTATGGGGCCGATAGGACTTATAAGTTGTAGATATGAAAACGAGAATTTCGGGTATAATTAGCGCAAAGTCTGAAATACTTTAATAGCCATCAAAATTGCATCCTAAATCAAAAAACAAAAAAGCAGCACTAAAGCTGCTTTTTTATAACATGAATTCTGAAGGTAAAGATATTACTCTGCTTTACTGCCAGCCGCCAACCATAGCGAAGATTTCGCGGTCGCCGATAGGGACTGGAACTGCGGCTACTGGATTTTCCTGGATGAGGAAATCGGCAATTTCATTGTAGGGCACAAGGCACTCTTCCTTTTCCGGAGTATCTTCCATGGCAAACATGGTTTTTCCTGCAAAGCGGCTCTTGCGGATCAGTTCGTGATAGGGCACTTTGGCGAGCAGTCGGGTGCCTACTTTTTCGGCAAACTGGTCGAGCATGTTTGTGCCTCCACCGGTGGTGTAGTCCACACGGTTGGCTACAATACCGGCAAGTTTCACCTTGTAGCGCACGCTTTTCTGCTGGATAGCCATGCAGAGGCGGTTGGCAGCGAAGATACTGTCGAAATCGTTGGTAGCTATAATGATGGCATAATCGGCATAGTTCAGCGGAGCACTGAAGCCGCCGCATACCACATCACCAAGGACATCGAAAAGGATAACATCATATTTATCGTACAGGCCGAGTTCCTGGAGCAGGGTGACTGATTCGCCGACAACATAGCCGCCGCATCCGCTTCCGGCAGGGGGCCCACCAGCTTCAAGGCAGTCGATACCTGCAAATCCGGTTTCGATAATATCCTCGGCACTCAGCTCTTCATGATGAAAATCAACCTCTTCAAGAGCCTCAATAACGGTTTTCTGCAGTTTCCCGGTAATAGGAAAGGTGCTGTCATGCTTGGGATCACAGCCAATCTGCAGTACCTTGGCGCCTTTAAGGGCAAGTGCTGCTGAAATATTGGCACTTGTTGTGCTTTTTCCTATGCCGCCCTTTCCATATACGGCTAATACTAAACTCATAATGATTACAGAGAATATGATTGATAGAAAAACCTTACCCGCCGAGGGACTCTTTTGCTTTTCGGAAAACTTCTACAGTAACAATGGATTCGCCGATACTTCGAGCAAAGGTGTCAGTATTCTTCCTGACCTTTTTGCGAACAAAAAACGGAACTTTCTTAAGCATTGTTTCGGCATCATCGGACCACTTCATCTCTCCATCTTCAGTAAGAGCAACAGCCTCTTTCTCAACTTCAACCGCTGGTTCGATATGTCCGTTACCGGTGAAGGACTCAGGCTCAGGCGATGCAGCAACCCCGTTCTCTTCATATTCCAGACCGGCATCACCGAAAAAGTCGATCAGGTGCTTTTCAAGACCGAGTTTGCATGAAAGGTAGACTCTGTCTGCAATAACATCAGAGCCGTCAAAACCAAAAAACGGGTAATAGCCGAGCAGATGGTTCTCGATATGTGTCGGGGGACAGATAACCATGCAGGGAACATCAAGCTTGCGGCAGCTGTGGCGTTCCATCTGCGTGCCGCATACCAGATCAGGCATTTCATCGTCGATAATTTTTGCAACATCCTGAAACCGGTCGGTTACAACAAGGGCACCAGGTAGGTAGCCTTCCAGCTCTTTACGTACCCAGTCTGCGTGACGCTCCATATAGGTGCCGGCACCAATAATCTTCATACCGAGTTCATCGCGCAAGAACTTCACAATCGCAACCGTATGCGTCGCATCACCGAACACAAAAGCCCGTTTGTTGCTGAAACTTTCCATATCAGCAGTCCTTGCAAACCAGGGAACTCCACTTGGAGCACTCAGGCCATCCAGCGAGAATGCACTGAGCTTCGGAAGAGTTATTGGAGGGACTCCCCTTTCTGCACCTGTTCGATTAAGGTTTTCTATGACAGAACGAAGCCATGCCAGAGTCGGTTCAACCCCAATCGGCGCTTCATAGATTGCCGGCATGGCAAAGGTTTCTGCAAGATACTCTGCCGCCGTTAAACCTATTTCCCGATAAGGAGCGATATTGAGCCAGGCTGCCGGCAGTTTCCTGAGATCTTCTATTCCTGCTCCCCAGGGAGCAACAACATTAACTGTAATGCCAAGCGTCTGCAGCATGCGTCGCAGACTTGTCAGATTGGCACGCAAATGAAAACCAAGCGAGGTAAAGCCCAGCAGGTTTACTGATGGCAGTGCTGTTTTTTCATGAGGAGCAGCGTATCGTTTCACCAGTTCGGTAAAAAGGCCGTCGGCTGCCTCATTTTCCGATACCCTGAAGGGATTAAGTGCATAAACCAGTATTTTTTCCGGCGGCAGACCAGAGTGGGCTGCAAGCTGGTGGAGATCTTCCTGGAGAAGCGCTGTACTGCAGCTTGGAGCGATGACGGTAAGGTCGGGATGGTAGTGGTGATCAACCTGCTGCAGTGTGCTGGGAAGTCGGGAAACTCCCTGTGCAAGGTCTCTTCCCCGAACCACGCTGATCGACAACCCTGGAAAATCAGGGGTTCGTTCAAGCATGCTGTAAGTAGCCGTAATGTAATCGTCGCCCTGGGGCGCATGATAAACGGTGTGAACCCCTTTCATACTATTGGTGACTCGGCTGATACCATGGAGGGCAGTTCCCTCATAGAGCCAGAAAGCTAAGCGCATACTCTGTAACGTTTGTTATTGCATTTCTTTCCGTAAAATTATTCAGCGCTCGGCATGACACCTTCAAGCCATACCTCCTTGTCAAACGCGGGAAGTTTGCTGCGGCGATGGAGCGGAGAAACAAACAAATTAGCCAGTGGGATGACTCCCGACCAGCTATGAATAGGCATAAGCATGAATTCCATACTCCACTTGACAACAAATCCATGTCCGGCAAATGGATTAGCAGTCATCAGCGACGTCACAATCAGGTCTGGCTGAAGACGCTTGACATCCTCGAGCTGACGATGAAAGTTCGGCTGCTCGACAACGCGGACACCGGCAAGAGCCTCAAGTTCACGGGCGTGAAATTTTTTGTTGATATAGGCGCTGCTGCATTCAATAACATCAGCACCGGCACTTTTAAGAAAGCGTCCCAGAGGCAACTCCATCATGGTATCAGCGGTCAGAAAAACCTTTTTTCCTTTAAGGAGGTCGGTCTGACTGCGAATTTTCTCCCATGCGGCTTTTTCGCGGTCGCGAAGATCAATGGTGATACCAAATTCACGGGCAAGATCCTCCCAGAAAACTCTTGATCCATCGGGACCGAAAGGAAAAAGAGAGTGAAGAACACGCGCTCCCCGTTCACGTTCCAGCTTGACAGCAACCCTCGAAAGATAGGGCTGGATCGGAGCAAGGACGGTATCGGGACCGATGGCGGGCATTTTATCAAAACGGGATTCCGGCAGAAATCCGGCAACATGAATGCCAAGCTCTTCGGCCTCCGCTCGAAGATCATCAGCCGTTGCATCATTCACTGAACCGAGAAATACCACACTTTTCTTGCCAGCAGGGGCTTGTGGACAGAATGGTACAAGAGCGTGCAGCACAGAGTCCTCTGCCTGGGTGAAATTATAGACCAGACCACTTGCCGGTACAAAAAGCACTGGAACATCCGGTGTGCTGAGATGATGGGCAAGACCCTTGAAATCAACCTTCATGACTTCAGGTGTACATGAAGAGAGAAGAAAAATCACCGATGGATTATGATCAGCCTTGATTTCACGGATAATCTCTTCAAGAGTAGGCTCGTTTTTGGAAAGATCACCTTCTTCCATAAGAGCGATGCCGAATCGCGGCTTGGCGAAGATCATCATGCCAAGAGCATTCTGCAAAAAATGAGCGCATGTATGCGTTCCAAGAATAAGAAAAAAGCTGTCCTTAATCTTCTGATACATCCAGCCCACACAGGCTAGACCACAAAAACTGTGCGTAACATTATCTTCCTTTATTATCTGAACATCTCCGGAAACCTGCATCATGAAGTGTTTCTCCTGATAGTTACTGCCCGCAACAACTCCATCGTTGATGGGGTGCAAAAGCGTTACAACAGCCAAACTTAAAGAATGTGAAGATAAAATATTTTCACCAATCCCCCTACTCTGCAGAGGGGGCTATTTTCGCTTTGACAGATGCCGTCTTTTCTCCAAGACGGACCGTTCGATCCCGTCGATCATCAATTTTCATAACCGTATAGACTCTTTTGCCGCCTTTACTGAACGAGAATTCGTGAAGTTTCTGAGCGAGCTCAAAAAGCAGATGCGCAGGGCCTTCAACCGTCGTGCCCATATCATGAAGCCTGTAACTGCAGCCGCTCGCAGCCAGAAGCTCCTGCAATCCGGCCACAAACCCACTCAGGCTCCCCTCTTTACTGTCGAGAGGAATAACAGCGATATCCATCAAAGCCATGATAAAAAAACTCGAAGGTTATCTGAAAACTGTCTCTTCCCGTCCAGGACCAACTGAAATAAAGGTAACCGGAATCTGCAGCTCATCCTCCAGGAAGGTCACATAGTTCTGTGCTTCCGGCTGCATATCGGAGAAGCTCCTTGACTGTGCATTTGATGCCTTCCAGCCTTTCAGCGTGGTGTAAACCGGCGTCACCCTCGACAGTGTCTGATGATCGGTCGGAAAATCATGAATCTCTTTACCATCCAGCATATATGATGAACACACCTTGATCTCTTCAAACGTGTCAAGCACATCAAGCTTGGTAAGCGCAATTTCTGTAACCCCATTGACTGTAAGCGAATAGCGAAGGGCTACAAGGTCAATCCAGCCACATCTGCGCTTTCTTCCTGTCGTTGCGCCGAACTCGTGACCGATCCTGCCGAGAAGCTCTCCTGTCTCATCAAGAAGTTCCGAGGGAAAAGCACCGTTGCCGACTCTTGTCATATAGGCCTTGCAGACACCGATAACCTTGCCGATATAATTTGGAGCTATACCGGAACCAGTGCATGCGCCTCCTGAAGTAGGGTTAGACGAAGTCACATAGGGATAGGTACCATGATCGACATCAAGCAAACATCCCTGAGCGCCTTCAAGAAGCACCGTCTTTCCTTCCTGGAGCTGCTTGTTGAGATATAACTGAGTGTTGGTCACATAGGGATCGATAATCTTGTCGAACTCTTCGTACTCGCGCACCATAGTCTCAACATCAATCTCTTCCTTGTCATAAATATTTTTAAACAGCTTGTTCTTGGCCGCAAGGTTCTCCCTGAGCTTTTCCTGCAGTACTTCAAGGCTGAGAAGATCGACAACCCTTATACCTTTACGGGCAAACTTGTCTTCATAGCTCGGGCCGATTCCACGACCGGTTGTACCGATTTTCTGGTCGCCCTGTGCGGTTTCATGCAATGAATCAAGCCTTTTATGGTACGGCATGATGAGATGGGCATTGTGGCTGATAAACAGCCTCCCCGTCACTTCGAAACCAAGTTCCTCCACCTTTTTGATTTCATCAAGCAAAGCTGCAGGATCAATAACAACACCATTGCCGATCACGCAAACACATCCTTTATGAAATATTCCAGAAGGAATAAGGTGCAGAACAACGGTTTTATTATCAAAACAGATAGTATGACCGGCATTTGCCCCTCCTTGATAACGGACAACAATATCGTACTTGTCCGAAAGGTAATCAACGAGTTTTCCTTTGCCTTCATCACCGAACTGAGTACCAACAATGACAGTTGCAGACTGCGATGGTGTCCTGAATTTTTTTGATTCCACGACGATTGTTTTTTTAACAGATATAATGATCAAAATGAGCCAGAAGCTCACTCTTTCCCTTGCCGGAAAAAGATGAATAATTTACAATAAATTTGGCTTTTGCCGCGCAACTTTCCATGATACGGCGAGTCTGAACTTTCTCCTTCTGGGTGAGCTTGTCGTACTTGGTCAGCACGATACCATAGGGCTTTTCGTGAAACTCCAGAAACTCTATCATTGCCCTGTCGGACTGCATGGCCGGATGACGGGAATCGAGAAGCAGCACCATCAGCGAAATGCTATGCCGGTGTTCAATATATGAGGAGAGAAGCTTGCCCCATGCAGCCTTCTGCTCCTGGCCGACAGCGGCATATCCGTAACCTGGGAGATCTACAAAATAAAACTGCTTATTAATTAAAAAATAGTTGATCAGTCTTGTTTTTCCGGGAGTTGAACTTGTTTTGGCAAGACCTTTCAGCTCAGTCAGTGAATTAAGCAAGGTTGATTTGCCGACATTGGATCTTCCTGAAAAAACTATTTCTGGTGTTGATCCTTCCGGAAGGCCGGAAAGAGAGGAGGCACTGATGTAAAAAGCAGCGGAAGTAATCTTCATACACATAAAAAGCGGTCGGACAAAAAAGAGCTGCAAAAAAAGAAAGCTAAAAACCTTGCGTTAAAAACCCAAATGTTTAACTTTCATCCGGCTTTTTATGCATTACACTTACAAAAAGGAAGAACAGCAGAAGATGTCACTATTCATATACAATTCCCTCGGCAGAGCCAAAGAACAGTTCGAACCGCTGCATCCGGGGATAGTGAGCATCTACGTGTGTGGTCCTACGGTTTACGGACATGCTCATCTCGGCCATGCAAAAAGCTATGTTTCGTTTGACGTGGTTGTCCGCTGGCTGCGTCATAAGGGATACCATGTAAAGTACGTACAGAATATTACCGATGTTGGCCACCTGACCGATGACGCTGATGAAGGTGAGGACAAGATATCAAAACAGGCCCGCCTGGAAAAGACAGATCCTATGGAAATTTCGCAATTCTATACGCGAAGTTTTTATGAAGATATGGATAAGCTCGATGTTTTACGGCCTAATATCGCTCCTGCTGCCACCGCCCATATTCCCGAACAGATTGCACTCATAGAGAGGTTGATTACTACCGGGCACGCTTATGAGGTCAACGGTAATGTCTACTTCTCTGTTGAATCATTTCCAGGGTATGGAAAACTTTCCGGACGTACCGATCAGGAGGCTTTACAATCTGGTATCAGGGTGGGAGTGCGCTCTGATAAACGCCATCCTTCAGATTTTGCACTGTGGAAAAAAGCTGAAGAAGGGCATCTCATGCAATGGAATTCGCCATGGAGCATCGGATATCCCGGATGGCATCTGGAGTGTTCAGCGATGTCAATGAAATACCTTGGAGAGACCCTTGATATTCACGGTGGAGGGCTGGAAAACAAGTTTCCGCACCATGACTGTGAAATCGCCCAGTCCGAAGCTGTAACAGGCAAGCCCTATGTCAGGTTCTGGATGCACAACAATATGGTGACGGTCAATGGTATCAAAATGGGTAAATCCCTGAAGAACTTTGTCAATCTCAAGGATCTGTTCAACATTTTTGATCCGATTGTCATCAGGTTTTTTATTCTTCAGTCGCATTACCGTTCACCCCTCGACTTTTCCGAAGTGGCCATAAAAGCCTCATCGACTGGACTTGAAAAACTTCTCGAAACCCAGAGGCGGTTGCGGGAACAAAAAAATGGAACTGGGCTTTTTGAGGTTGAACCATTTCTCAAGCGCTTTAATGAGGCGATGGATGATGATTTCAATACACCAGTGGCTATTGCTGTGCTTTTTGATTTGTCAAAAGCCATTAATTCCGCCCTTGATGGTAACGAAGGCATCGCAGAAGAGTCCATACAAAAGACAGACGCTTTTCTGCATACAGCAGGAGCAGACATTCTTGGCATTCTGACTCATACTGAGCAATCCATGGGGAGGAACAACAGAGAGAGCGGTAAAACAATTGATGGAATTATGGATATTCTGCTCGAGCTTCGGGCTGAAGCGAGGAAAAACAAGAATTTTGCGCTCAGTGATACAATCAGGGAGCGGCTTCTTGCCGTAGGAATTGAAATAAAAGATACCAAAGATGGAGCAAGCTGGTCGAAAGAGCAAGGAACTTAAAGGTATTTCTCCAGCCCGTCCCGTCTCAGGGTATCAACAACATCACCCACTCTGTGTGAGTACTCTTTTTTGCAGATAAGCAGTGCGTCATCGGTCTCGATAATGATCACATCACTTATCCCTATGGTACAGACAACCTTGCCCTCCGGCTTTCGGACAAAGACATTTTCGCAATCAATCTGCACCAACCGATTGTCAGGCTGCTCATCAGCAATAAGACTCCGTCGTCCGGCAACTTTCAGGACTTCATCCCACGATCCAAGGTCAGTCCAGCCGAACTCTCCGGTCAAGACATACACAAGGTCAGCCTTTTCCATAATACCGTAATCAATAGAAATCGGGTGAATCCATGAATAAACATCTTCGATAACCTTTTTTTCGTTCTTGCTCCCCAGGCAGTCATAGATATTGAGCAAATCCTTGTATAAATCTGGCATTGATCGTTCAAACTCTCTGGATATCGCTTCAACATGCCAAATAAAAACACCGCTGTTCCAATAAAAATCTTTGCTTTCAAGAAACTCCAGTGCTGTTGTAAAATCTGGTTTTTCTGCAAATGCTTTTACTCTGAAAAGCATGAAATTACAACCGGCTGAAAATGCCATCGGTATTGAAAGCTGTTCGTCAACCTGTATATAGCCGTATTCGGTTTCCGGCCTGTCAGCTTTGATACCGATAGCTACCAAGCCTTTTTTGTCAGACGCAATCTCAATACCCGCTTCAACAATTTGAATAAAGGCTTGATCATCAAGCACAAGATGGTCGGAAGGAAGGACAATGGTGACTGCATCGGGATCCCTTTTTTTTATATGCGCAGTTCCTAATGCAATGCATGGAGCTGTATTACGACTGGAAGGTTCGACAATAATATTCTCAGGTCTGAAACCAGTGAGGGAAGCCGAAATCAGCTTGCGTCCCTGTTCGTTTGTGATAATAAATATATTTTCCTCAATAACCGTCCCACTGATTCGCTGTACAGTTTTAGCTATCATGGTGCCTTCATCAAACAGATCAACAAACTGTTTCGGCATTTTTTTTCTTGAAACAGGCCATAACTGCTTACCGATACCACCTGCCATAATAAGCGCATAAACATGGTTGCTCACGCCATTACTCATAACGATGTATTTATTGTATGCATTTTTTGAAACAGTATACCATTGACAAACCCTTTTGTTTTTAATTTACGCAAATATCAAAGCCAATTTGTCATTGATCTTAAAATGTCGTTTTTTCAGTAAACAACTGAACAGAAGGATTGCTCGAATGGAACGATTGAAGAAGGATTTGGCTACACTAAAGAGTTTATGTGATGAGCAGGCTATAGAACTCGATCCCCTAACACTGAAAAAATTAGTACACTATGGACACCTGCTTGAGGTGTGGAACCATAAAATAAACCTTATAAGCCGTAAAGAAGACGCCCCCGTTATCGTCAAACACATCTTTCATTCGCTCCTTATCGCCCTTTATCATCCCTTCTTTAAAGATGAAAAAGTTCTCGACCTCGGTACAGGGGGAGGACTTCCTGGCATTCCGCTCTCAATCTCTTTTCCCGAAACTCAATTCCTTCTTGTTGATGCAACCGGAAAAAAGATTTCGGCCTGCCAAGCAATGATCAAGGAACTTGGCATTAAAAACGCCATTGCTCTGCATACAAGGGTAGAAGAGCTCAAGGGTGTAGAGTTTGATACGGTACTTTCAAGGCAGGTTGCACCTCTTGATCAACTCTGCGGCTATGCAGGAAGGCTTTTGAAACCGGGCGGTATACTTATTTGCCTGAAGGGAGGGAATCTGGAAAAAGAGATAACAAAAGCAATTGAATCACGGAAAGATCATAACGGTTTTCCCTCAAACGTAGAACTGCATCCCATCAGCAATATCAGTACATTTTTTGAGGAAAAACAAATAGTCATTGCCCGCTGATAACTCTTATCCTGCTGACAATGACTAACAACAACGATCTTCAACCTTATACAGCAGCTGGTGTTATGCCCCAGCCTGAGATTCAGTGGTCTTCTTTGACCCTCTAACTCGTTTTGCACGATCCTGCTTTCCGGTTTTCTGATGTTTTGCCGGTGCTTCCGTATAATCAACAAGTTCAATAACTGCCATTTTTGCAGCATCACCGAAACGCGGTGCAAGTTTTATAACTCTGGTATATCCACCGTTTCGTGTACCTACTTTGGCTACAATCTCTTCAAAGAGTGTTCTGATTGCTTGCTTATCTCTGATATCCTTGAAGATTTCGCGCTGGGCATGGACGGTTCCTTTCCTTGCTTTCGTAATAATCTTCTCAACAACCCTACGGGTCTCTTTTGCTTTTGCTTCTGTCGTCTCTATGCGCTTGTATACGAGCAGCTGAGTTGACAAATTGCTAAGTGTCGCCTTTCTATGGGCTGCGGTTCTTCCGAGTTTTCTTGCCGGTTTAACTTTACGCATAACGGTATCCTGATCTCAATATTTCAAAAAAAACGGTTACTATTTTCTTATTTCACCTGATACTTGGTAATGTCCATACCAAATTTCAGTTCAAACTTTTCAAGCTGTTCCTTAAGCTCTGTCAAAGATTTTTTGCCGAAATTCTTGTAGTTAAGCAGTTCGTCCTCTTTGCGAGAAACAAGGTCACCGATAGTATCAATTTCGGCCAGTCTCAGGCAGTTATGCGAACGCACGGACAGATCAAGATCTTCAATTTTGGTATGCAACAGTCGGCGCATGGTTTCAAACTCATCGTCCTGCTGCTTGAACTCCTCTTCGGTGAACTCTTCCTCGGTTGGTGAGAAATTGGCGAAGTAGGTAACATGCTCGGTAATAATCTTTCCAGCAAGGCTGATGGAGTCATCTGGAGTTACGGAACCATCTGTTTCGACATCCAGAATCATTTTCTCGTAATCAGTTCTCTGGCCGACACGGGTATTCTCAACGGTGAACTTTACGTTCCTGATCGGAGTATAGATGGCATCGATGGCTATATAACCGAGCGGCATGCCTTCTGGCCTGTTCTCCTCTGCAGGTATGTAGCCACGTCCTCTTCCAATAAAAAGATCAATTTTTACTGTTGTATTGGCATTAATCGTGGCAATATGCATATCCTTGTTGAGCACATCGAACTCACCTTCCTGCGCAACTATATCCCCTGACGTAAACTCCATCGGACCGACAAGAGTAAGAGAGGTCTTACAATTTCTTTTGCATGTGGACTTAAAGCGGACCTTTTTGAGATTCAAGACAATTTCAGGAACATCCTCACGGACGCCATCTATCGCAGCGAACTCATGAAAAACACCGTCTATTTTTATCCCTGTTATTGCAGTACCCGGAAGTGATGCAAGCAGAACCCTTCTCATAACATTTCCAAGGGTCACACCGTAACCACGCTCAAGCGGCTGCGCAATGAACCTGCCGAAACGATCAGTACGCGTAGTTTCGTCAACTTCTATTTTTGCAGGCATCTGCATCTGGTATATCATAGTATTGAAACCTTAGATTTCATTAAAATCACTTGGAGTATAACTCAACAACCAACTGTTCATTATATGGTTCCTGAATATCGACTCTTTCAGGAACAGCAAGAAAAACAGCTTTCTGGTTTGCTTTATCAACCTGAATCCATGCCGGTATGCGGGATTCCGGAGTTTTGTTGAGAGAGTCGGTGACCGCTCCCATATTTTTACTTCTCTGGCGGAACTCAATCAATTCGGATGGAGAGACAAGGTATGAAGGAATATCGACCTTCTGACCATTGATGAGAAGATGCCCATGAGTTACAAGCTGACGTGCAGCTGACCTTGATGGTGCAAAACCAGCACGAAAAACAACATTATCAAAACGCCTTTCAAGAAGCCTAACAAGGTTATCACCGGTAACACCTCTTTGTGAAGCCGCTTTTCTGAAATAATTCCTGAACTGCTTCTCAAGAATACCATAAAGATATTTCATTTTCTGCTTCTCTCTGAGCTGAAGAGCATATTCCGAAACTTTTCCTTTCCTGCCCTGGCCATGCTGACCTGGAGGGAAGGGACGTCTTTCAAGATATTTTTCAGCTTTAGGTGCAAGCGCAATACCTAACCTGCGGGATACTTTTGTTATTGAGCCTCTAAATCGTGCCATATCAATTGCTTCATTGAAATTCTATGAATATATAAAATCAGACCCTTCTGCGCTTTGGAGGCCTGCAGCCATTATGCGGAAGAGGTGTAATATCCTTTATAGTCCGCACATCAAGGCCTGCGCCCTGCAATGCTCTTATAGCAGCGTCTCGTCCTGCACCGGGACCTTTGATAAAGACATCCACATGCCTCATTCCAAGATCGTAAGCTTCTTTTGCAGCGGCTTCAGAAGTCACCTGAGAAGCATAGGGAGTGTTCTTTTTGGAACCTTTGAACCCGTTTTTGCCGGCACTTGACCATGAAACCGTATTGCCCTGAACGTCTGTAATGGTTACCATAATATTATTGAAGGATGCCTTTATATGTACTGCACCTTCAGGGGTAACCTTTATTTTCTTTTTTTTCCTGCTTATTGTAGCCATGAACTTATACTCTTTAGTAATCAAAGATGTTATTGCCTATACACTACTACTTCTTAGCCGCCTTCTTCTTACCAGCAACAGTCTTACGTTTACCTTTCCGGGTCCTGGCGTTAGTTCGTGTTCGCTGACCGCGCACAGGCAGTGAACGCCTATGACGAAGCCCTCTGTAGCAACCAATATCCATCAAACGTTTAATAGCAGTCTGCTGTTCACCGCGTGCCTGCCCTTCCACTTTGTATTCTTCAGCAATTATTTCTCTGATGGCATGTGCTTCAGCATCGTTTAGATCCGAGATCTTTCTATCAGGCGCAATACCTGCTCTCTGCAGAATACTCTCGGCTGATGCTCTCCCAATACCATAAACATGCGTCAAAGCAATAACGGCATGTTTGTTTAACGGCAAATTTACCCCAGCTATCCTCATATGCTCTTTAAAGTTCTATTGTTTTTTCTGAAGATCAACCCTGGCGCTGCTTATGGCTTGGATTTACTTTGCAAATCACAAATCTTTTGCCTTTACGTTTTACAATTCGGCAGTGCTCACAACGTTTTTTGATAGAAGAATATATTTTCATAATAACCCCGAGATGCAATAATTAATCCAACTAAATCCGAAATCTGAAAAGGCTTGTAATGTAATAAATATAGATCAATAAATCAAAGCCATGAAGAGTTATTTCGTCACTTATTTATACCGGTATGTAATCCGTCCTTTGGAAATATCGTAAGGTGAAATCTGCACTTTAACCTTGTCACCAGGCAGAATTCTGATATAGTGCATCCTGATTTTACCGGAAACATGGGCGAGCACCTCAAGGCTGTTTTCAAGTTTTACCTTGAATTGCGCATTCGGAAGTGCTTCCAGAATCACGCCTTCTATCTCTATTGATTCTTCTTTGGCCAAATTATTTGCTCCTTTGTTCGATTGTGCTTGTAAACGTTTCAACGGTGCCTATTTCGTAAGAAAAGTACGGGTCAGTACCTCGGCTTTGCCTGGTCTTACAACTATCGTATGTTCAAAATGTGCTGATGCCTTTCCATCCTCTGTCACCGCCACCCATTCGTTTCTCCTGCTGACAGCCCTGCGAGATCTTCCAAGAGCGATCATAGGTTCAATAGCAAGGGTCATACCCTCTACCAGCTTTACCCCAGTATGCTTCCTTCCATAATTCGGTACAGCAGGGTCCTCATGCAAATCACTCCCGATGCCGTGCCCAACCATGTTTTCTATAACGCTGAACCTGAACGATCGGGCATATTCTTCAATAGCAGAAGAGATGTCATGCAGACGGTTTCCTTCAACAGCCATGGCAATGCCTCTCTCAAGGCATTCATTGGTAACATCAACAAGCTGCTGCACCTTTTCATCAATGATACCAAGAACAAATGTCCTAGCCGCATCCCCGTGATATCCACCCTTGTAAACGCCACAATCTATTGAAACGATATCTCCTTCCTTCACCACTCTCTTGATATTCGGCACTCCATGAACCACCTCTTCATTGATAGAAACACAGAGAGTAGCAGGATATGGGGTAACATCCGGATCACTTTTCGGTACATAGTTCAGAAAACTTGGGACGGCATGATGATCTCTAATAAAAACTTCAGCCATTCTGTCGAGTTCTTTCGTCGTCATGCCAGGCTTGATTTCCTGTTCCAGCAGATCAAGTGTCTGTGCCACAAGGGCGCCAGACACTTTCATCAGTTCAATCTCCCGTTCGCTTTTTATCGTAATCATTTCGGATTTTTTACCTGGACTGTCGACTGCGTGTCTTTCCTGACTTCATGAAACCATCATAGTGACGCATCATCAAATGGCTTTCAACCTGCTGCAATGTATCAAGTCCGACGCCGACAATAATCAGAAGACTTGTCCCTCCGAAAAACTGTGCAAACCCTGGAGTTACATTGACAAATTTTGTCAAAAATGTTGGAAGAATGGCTATGATTGCAAGCGATATTGCACCAGGGAGTGTAATGCGTGTCAAAATATTGTCAATAAAGTCAGCCGTGCTTTTTCCGGGTCGCACACCAGGGATAAAACCACCCTGACGCCGCATGGTATCAGCAACCTCTTTGGGATTAAAAGCTATCGCTGTATAAAAATAGGTAAAGAAAACAATCATGGTACCGAACATCAGGGCGTACCACCATGAATCGTAGGACAAAACACCGGCGATGCCCTGCATCACTTCATTCTCCGGGAAAAAAGAGAGAAAGGTGCCTGGAAGAAACATCATGGATTGAGCAAAAATAATCGGCATAACACCTGCAGTATTAATCCTCATGGGAATATACTGGGTGCTGCCTCCATAAACCTTCCGTCCGACAACACGTTTGGCATGCTGAACAGGGATACGTCGGGTTCCGACGGTAAGTACAACGACAAAAGCTACAATTGCAGCCATGACGGCCAGAATGATGATCTCGATAATCCAGTTCTTGCTTCCAAGAGAGACTGAGCGGAACTCAGCTACAAGCGCCTGGGGAAATCGTGCAAGAATACCGATCATAATAATGAGCGATATGCCGTTTCCTATACCACGGTCTGTAATCTTTTCGCCAAGCCACATAACAAAAACAGTTGCAGCTGTCAACAGAATAACTACCGTAACTGAGAAAAATATGCCTGGATCTGGTACAACTATTTTGCCAAATGATGCTGGACTTGACAGATTGACACTGACACCCCATGCCTGAAGTGCTGCTATCACAACTGTTCCATACCGTGTCATCTGACTGATTTTCTGTCGACCGTCCTCGCCCTCTTTCTGCAGTTTCTGGAAGTATGGAGTTACCGCTCCAAGAAGCTGAATTATGATAGAAGCAGAGATGTAGGGCATGATGCCAAGCGAAAATATCGAAGCCCTGGCGAAAGCTCCGCCTACAAAGAGATCGAAAAGTCCGAAGAGATCGTTGGAGTGGGACTGTGATGCGCCTGCTACTGCAGCCGCATCAACACCCGGGATGGTAATATGCGAACCAAGTCGGTAAACAAATAAAAGAAGAAGCGTATAAAGAATCCTCTGGCGGAGTTCAGGGATTTTATTAATGTTCCTTATACTTTCATTAAGCTTCATAGTGTCCTTTTAACGGATTCAGGGCTTAGGAGATTTTTTTACTCTTTTTACCAAAGTGGCCTTTGGTTTCAAGAGCGCCTCTTCAAACGGTATATCCCTGACTTTTGAAGCTTCTTCAAGCGTACGGAAAGCCTTAATAACTTTACCGCCTGCTGCGATAATTTTTTCCTCAGCACTCTTACTGAAGGCGTGAGCTATGATGGTAATCGCACTCGAAAGTTCACCGTTACCAAGAATCTTGAAATAGTCTGCATTACTTGCATGAAGGAGCGACTTGAGATCAAGAACAGAAATTTCATTCTCGACAAGTCCATCCTTTATCCATTTGTCAATCTGGGTAAGATTGACTGTATTGACCGGCGTACTGTCAAGAGGTGTAAAACCGAATTTAGGCAACCTCCGGTAAACCGGAATCTGTCCACCTTCATTGATAGGTCTCTTGTAGCCGCTTCGCGCCTGCTGACCTTTATTGCCCTTTCCGGCTGTCGTTCCATTGCCAGAACCCTGACCGCGGCCAACCCGCTTTTTATTTTTTACTGCGCCTTTAGCTGGACGAAGTGAACTTAAATCCATGGTTTCAATTCCCGACTTTCTATTAGTAAAAAAATTAGACTTCTTCAACCTTTACAAGGTGCTGTACAACCCTTATCTGCCCTCTGGTGCAAGGATTATCCTGCCTGTCAACGTGGTAGTTTGGTCTGCCGAGTCCAAGCGCCTTGATGGTGGCTTTCTGTTTTTTCGTTCCACCAATGATGCTCCGCACCTGGGTAATTTTCAGTGTTTTCTCACTCATGATCGCATTTTCAAATTTTAGCTTTCGAAAACTTCTTGAAGGCTCTTTGACCGTCTTTCACCGACATCATAGGCATCAGAGATACTCTGCAATCCCTTTATAGCCGCTTTAACCACATTATGCGGATTGGATGATCCAAGTGATTTCGTCAGAATATCGTGTATACCGGCCATTTCAAGAACAGCTCTTACAGCACCACCGGCAATAAGACCGGTACCTGGTGTTGCAGGCTTCATCATGACCTTTGCAGCTCCATACCTTGCAACAATCTGATGCGGTATGGTACCTTTTACAATATGCACCTTAATCACATTTTTCTTTCCATCTTCAATGCCCTTTGCAATAGCATCCTGTACTTCATTTGCTTTGCCGAGCCCGTATCCGACATGACCTTCTTTATCACCAACAACAACTATTGCGTTGAATCCAAAACGCTTACCGCCTTTTACAACCTTCGCAGTCCTGTTGATATGAACCAGCTTCTCTTTCAGATTTAATTCTCCGGGCCTGATAATCTTTGCAGATGTTTTCGCCATTTACTTTGTCTTTGAAAAGTTGTTAAAAGATCAGTCCTGCTTCTCTCGCACCATCAGCCAATGCCTTGACTCTGCCATGATAACGAAATCCATTTCTGTCAAATACTATATTTGTTATACCCTCGGCAAGGGCTTTTTCTCCAATCTGCTTGCCGATGATACGACATACTTCAGATTTTGTACCCTTGAGAGCCTTGTTATCTTTTGACATCGTTGATGCAGCAATAATGGTTTTGCTGTTCACATCATCAATAAGCTGCGCGTATATCTGCGAAAGACTTCTGTAAACACAAAGTCTCGGCTTTGCCTGTGTTCCCTGGACATTGGCTCTGCTTCTGTCCTTGATTTTCTGCCTCCGGGAGGCTTTATCTATTTGACTCATTCTCTTGAAGCGTTGTATAATGTTATTACCTGACTACTTGAGTTCTGCATTCATTCGTTACTTACTTGCCTGCAGCCTTACCTTCCTTGCGACGGATAACTTCACCTGCATATTTGATACCCTTTCCACGGTAAGGTTCAGGTTTCCTGAATGAACGGATCTTGGCGGCAACCTGTCCTACAAGAGCCTTGTCAATACCGCTTATAAGAACGGTAACCTGATCAGGAACTTCAATTTTTATCTCATCAGGAGCCTTGAAATAAATCATGTGTGAATAACCAAGGGTCAGAGCAAGAAGATCATTTTTCAGCTCTGCACGATATCCAACACCAGCAATTTCGAGTCTTCTCGTAAATCCCTTTGTCACCCCTTCAACCATATTGCTGATCAGCATACGGTAAAGACCATGCTGGGCTTTAGCTTTCTTGCTGTCATCAACCCTCTTGACAGTAATGATACCGGCTTCTTCCGTAACGTTTACCTGATCCGTAAGCCTCTGCTCAAGAGTGCCTTTAGGACCTGATACCCTGATGTTCAAGTCTTCGATCTCTATCTTCGCCTGATTACTCAGGGGTATGGGCATTTTTCCTATTCTTGACATGGTATTCTAATGCTCTTTGGCTTATGGATTAATAGATACGGAACAGGATTTCACCGCCAACTCCCTGTGCCCTTGCCTCTTTGTCGGTTATAACACCTTTCGACGATGAAAGGATGTACAAACCCAGGCCGCCAAGATACTTTTTAATATCCTTTCCGTCATAAACACGCCGACCTGGCTTACTTACCCTTGTAATCTCCTTTATGGCCGGATCTCCATGAGCTGTATATTTCAGATCAACCCGTATAAAAGGAAATTTTTCGGTGGTAATGACCGTAAAGCTTTTAATGTAACCTTTATCCACAAGCAATTGCGAGAGATTCTCCCTGAGCTTCGAATATGGGATATCGGTTGTTTTATTTTTCGCTCTTCCCGCATTTCTGATACGGGTGATATAATCTGCAATTGAATCCGTTACAGGCATAGCAAACGTTGGTTACTTTCGAAAATGATACAAATATCTCTCTTTAACTTTTGCAAACTGCTTTACCAGCTTGCTTTTTTAACACCAGGCAACTTTCCTTCAAGGGCAAACTTGCGAAACATGTGCCTGCACAATCCATACTTCGCATAAACACCTCTTCCTCGACCAGTCAAAACACAACGATTACGAACTCTTGTTGCTGAACTGTCTCTCGGCAATTTGCGAAGTGCTTCATAGTCGCCTGCCTTAAGAAGTTCCGCACGGATAACTGCATATTTTTCTACAAGCTTTATCCTCTTCTCGTTTCTTGCTATAACGCTTTTCTTTGCCATCTGTTTTCTGAATTATTTAGTTAATCTTCTTTTTGAATGGCATTCCAAGTTCCGATAGAAGCACATAAGCCTCTTCGTCTGTTGAAGCTGAAGTTACAAAACTGATATCCATCCCAGATATTCTCGGTACCTTATCAATATCGATTTCCGGAAAAATAATCTGTTCCTTCACTCCAACAGTGTAGTTGCCGCGACCATCAAAACTGGTATCGTTGAGCCCGCGGAAATCACGTATTCTTGGAACGGCAAGACTGACGAAACGATCAAAAAACTCATACATGGCTTTGCGACGAAGCGTTACTCGGCATCCTACGGCCTGACCTTCACGTAGCTTGAAGTTTGATATCGCTTTTTTTGATTTACGGATCTGTGGTTTCTGGCCTGTAATCTGAGCGAGTTCCTGCAAAGCAATTTCGAGCAGTTTCGGCTCTGCTGCTGCAGCTCCAATACCTATATTTATCGATATCTTCTGAAGTCTGGGAACTTTCATGATATTCTGGTACTGAAATCTCTCAACAAGCTTCGGTGTGACTTTTTCCTTAAAGAAAGTCTGCAGCCTTGCCTCTGTAGGATTTACAGCAGGTACTTCTGTGTTTTGCTCTTTGTTTTTGGCCATCTTATTCTTTATCAGTTAATCAGGATGGTCTTTGTCATCCCGACATTTAGTGGAAACAATTAACTTTTCTTCACGTTTGAAGCATGAATAGGGAACTCTCTTTCTATAATAGAGCCCTGAGGCTGACCCTGCGTAGGACGCATGTGTCGCTTCCTTATATTAACCCCTTCAACTATAACCCGGCTTTTTAAAGGAAATACCTTAAGTATTTTGCCCGCCTTTCCTTTATCATTGCCGCTTATAACCACGACTGAGTCATTCTTCTTGACGTGCAGCTTAACCTTTTTAATCCCAGTTTTCATTTTTCACGATATGATATTATTCATAAAATCCTGAGCGGGAGACGAGACTCGAACTCGCGACCAACAGCTTGGAAGGCTGTGACTCTACCAACTGAGTTACTCCCGCCTGAAGCACCTTACAAAACTTCGGGCGCTAACGACACAATCTTCATAAATTTTCTGTCACGCAACTCTCTTGCAACCGGACCGAAGATACGAGTTCCTCTCGGTTCACCCTGTGCGTTAAGAAGAACGACGGCATTCTCGTCAAATCGTATATATGAGCCGTCCTTTCTGCGCGATTCCTTGACGCAGCGCACAACAACAGCTCTGCAGACATCTTTCTTTTTTACAATACCACCAGGTACAGCTGCTTTGACCGATACAATAATCTGATCACCCAATGAGGCATAGCGCCTGCCGGTTCCACCAAAAACATGAATGCAACGAACTTTTTTTGCTCCACTGTTATCGGCAACAACCAGATTAGTTTCTTTCTGGATCATCCTGTTTCAAACTTTATTAGATGTAAAAAAATCCTCTCTTATCTGGCTTTTTCAATAATCTCAACCAAACGACAACTCTTTCTTTTGCTCAGCGGACGGCATTCAACAACCTTGACAAGATCGCCAATTCCGGCTTCATTCTTTTCGTCATGAGCCATAAGCTTGGTCGTTTTCTTGAAATATTTCTTATACACCGGGTGCTGAACCCTGCGCTCTACAGCTACAACGCAGGCCTTATCCATCTTATCACTGACAACCTTACCTAACCAGCTTTTTTTTCTGCCTCTTACCGGAACATTCTGTTCCTGAGCTACACTGTCCATGTTCTGTTCTTCCATTTGTCAATAAACGGTTTGTTGGTTTACCTGCTCTCAAGCCTGGCTTGTTTCAGCAGTGGCAATTTGATGGAGCCGGTTTTTCATGCGCGCAATATCCCGTTTCGAATTGCGAAAAACCATAGGATTCTGCGGCTGCTCAATAACTTTAAAAAAATTGATATCGGCAAGTCTGTCTTCAAGCTCCTT
>CAIPYV010000134.1 GCA_903869365.1 uncultured Chlorobiaceae bacterium | reverse complement strand
TACATCGTTGTATCGTTTCATTATAAAATCAAAAACATCGATACTGATCAAGGAAAGCCTCTTCAGTGGACAATCATTCTTATGGAATATCTATGATACTGATCATTATTATTATTGGTCAATAATTGATTCAGTACCCCTGCTTATCCGACAGACAGCTGCTGATGAATTTGAAATATATGCACTGGTTAATGAGATAAAATCTACACCATTGCCAGAGTTTATTCACCGATACTTTTCGCTTGATGTTGCTGTTGAAAATGTTTTTCCGGAACATTTTCAACAAAAGTATCCCGAACTCTGGAAGCTGTTATTTGAATATTTTCCTCTGAGAATTCTTCGGCAGGACCCCTTTAAAACCTTGATCTCATTTATGTGTGCCCAGGGGATTGGCATGCATCTGATCAGAAAGCAGGTCTCGATGCTCACCGAAACCTATGGGGAACAAATTACCGTCATGTTCAAGGGAAAGGAGATCGTCATGCATGACTTCCCCACTCCTGAACGACTGGCATCGGCTGACCTTCAGGCGCTCAGTCGATGTACCAACAATAATCGTATCCGTGCGTCAAACATTATTCTGGCCTCTCAGGGCGTTGCAGAAGGAAGCATTGACTTTGATCATCTTCGTAACAGAGAGATTCCCCTGTCGGAGTTACGCAGCAGACTCTCTCGGAACAGCGGGATAGGGTACAAAATCGCGGATTGCATTGCACTCTTCGGTCTTGGACGTTTTGATGCCTTCCCTATCGATACCCATGTCAAACAATACCTTGAAAAATGGTTCAACAGTACAACCGCTCTTCGATCTTTAAGCCCTGCGACGTATCTTATCCTTGATGCAGAGGCACGAACGCTGTTAAACCCTGAATTTGCAGGGTATGCCGGACATATACTGTTTCATTGCTGGCGCAGGGAAATAAAGAAACTGCAAACATTTTAATGATACTTTGAAAGCCAACAACAAGAAGGAGCCTACACCATGACTGTTACAAAAAAAGTACTGATTACCGGCGCATCAGGTTACCTCGGCAGATATGCCGTAAAAGAGTTCAAAGATCAAGGCTATTATGTGCGCGCTCTGGTAAGAAACCCTGAAAAGTTTAAAACCCCCGGTTCGCATGGTGAGCCGGCAGTGCACGACATCATTGATGAGATTGTGACCGGTGATGTAACCTCTCCTGAAAGTATTGCAGGCGTTTGCAAAGGTATTGATATTGTTTTTTGTGCGCTTGGCCTGACCTCCCCCGACGCCCATCACACCAGCTACGATGTTGATTACCTTGGAAACAGACGCATTCTCGATCAGGCAATTGCCGAGCATGTCTCAAGGTTCATCTATGTATCCGTGTTCAACCAGGACAAAATGCCTGAAATTCCAACCATCAAGGCCCACGAACTCTTCGCTGCAGAACTGAAAAAATCCGGACTTTCGTGGGCAATCATACGTCCGAACGGCTATTTTTCGGACATGGGACGATTTTTCTCAATGGCGCAAAGCGGCCATATCTTTATGGTTGGTGAAGGAGATAAAAAAATCAATCCGGTTCATGGCGCTGATCTTGCCAAAGTCTGTGTCGATGCAGTCAATGGCGAATCCCGCGAAATTCCTGTTGGTGGACCGGATATCTACACCTTCAAAGAGACTATGGAACTGGCGTTCAACGCCTGCGGCAAAACACCATGGATAACCGAATTACCAATGTGGCTTGCCGAAGGGGGACTCATGGTGACCGGGCTTTTCAACCGCAACCTCGCCGATCTGCTCTCTTTTGCCATTGAAGCGCTTAAATTCGACCATGTCGCACCCGCTTACGGCACCCGACATCTGAAAGACTTTTTTGCAGAACTGGCCTAAAGCTTCAGTTGTTCATACATCTTTTCGAGAAGTTCGCTCCTGCTTATTGGTTTGGTAATAAAGCTGTCGCATCCGGCTTCCCTGGCTTTTTCCATCTCTTCATTGGAGGTGAATGCTGACTGGGCAATAACGGGCAGGTCGGGACGCAGTTGTTTGATATGTTTGGTTGCCACAAAACCGTTCATAACCGGCATTTTTATATCCATAAGCACGAGATTGATCTCAGGATGATGCTGAATGAGTTCAACGGCTTCCCATCCATTATCGGCACAAAAAATGGTGATATTTTCACCTTTAAGGCTCTTTTTAAGCAAAAGGGTGCTCATCGCATCATCTTCAGCGACAAGAATGCAGAGAGAGGAAGCCGCTTCGTAACCAAACTGCACGGTGGGAGAAGAGATCTCCGGTTCATTGACCGGGTTATACGGTAGGGTGAATGAAAAGGTAGTACCTGCTCCATCGATTGATTCCACCTGAATTGTTCCGCCAAGGAGTTCAACGAATGAATTGGTAATGCTCAAGCCAAGTCCGGCACCTTCGTAGCCTCTGGTCAAGGAGTTGTCAACCTGGTGAAAGCGGTCAAAAACCTTATCCTGCATTGCAACGGGAATGCCTATCCCTGAGTCGATAACATAAAATTCTAAGCAGTTATCCTTTCTTCGATACCCGAAATCAACACCACCCTTTATGGTAAATTTCAGGGCATTGTTGATCAGGTTTGTCAAAATCTGGCTCAGCTTTCCGCTGTCAGTATTGATGAGGCTTTCGCTGTCTGAAAGCCCAGTGGTCAAGGTTAAACGCAATCCTTTGAACCGAGCGTTAGGCTTGAAAAAGGCATGGATCTCTTGCATAAGATCGTTGAGCCGTGTTTCTTTGATTTCCACTTTTGTCTCCTCGGCATCAATGCGTGAAATATCAATCAAGTCATTAATCAGCTTCAGCATACGGTGACCGCTTTTCTGTATGAGGTCAATAAACTCTGCCATTTCCTCTCCTGAGAGGTGAGGTTCTTTGAGCAGTTCTGAAAAACCGAGAATACCATTCATAGGTGTGCGTATTTCGTGGCTTATGTTAGCCAGAAACGCTGATTTCAGGCGGTCGCTCTCTTCTGCTTTTTCTTTGGCTACAATCAGCTCTTCCAGCATTTTTTTTCGTTCAGTAATATCCTCTTTAACCGCCACGAAATTGGTGATAACTCCTTCTGCATTAAGAATAACTGATATGACAACAGATTCCCAGAAGAGCGCGCCGTTTTTCTTTTTGTTTTGCCATTCACCACGCCAAATACGACCAGACAATACTGTTTTCCAGAGTTCATCATACACTGATTTTGGTGTGAGACCTGATTGAAGAATGCGTGAATTTTTGCCTTTTGCGTATTCTATCGAATAGCCGGTAAGTTTGGTAAACGTGGGGTTGACATATTCAATAGTACCGCATGCATCCGTGATGAGAACAACTGCAGGGCTTTGCTCTATGGCAGTACTGAGTTTGAGAAGTTGATTTTCAATGAGTTTACGCTCAGTGATATCGCGGATCAAGCCGATCATTCCGGAGAAATCCTGATCCTGATAGTATTGCAGATGGATTTCTGCATCAAAGTGCGAACGGTCTTTTCTCTTCAACGTGACCTCGAACATCTGATTCGATGTTTGAAAATGCAGGGTTTTGTTGAATACCTGGATGGCTTCAGGAATGTCTTCTTCCTCAATGTAGTCGATAAAGGAGTGGCCAATGACCTCGTATGGAAGATAGCCGAAAAGTTTTTCAACAACGGGTGAAACATAGGTTAAGGTGCCGATAGAGTCGATAACAAATACTTCATCGGTCATTTGTTCGGTAATGGAGCGAAATTTACGTTCACTTTTGCGGAGTGCCTTTTCCGTCTCTTCGCTTATTTTACGACTTCGCAGTGCTGTGATTCCATAGGCGAGATTGTCAGCAAGAGCGACGAGCAGCTTGGTTTCGTCGGTATCAAAGGCATCCGGTGTAGCGGAATAGATCGTCAGGACACCAAACGCTTCACTTTCAGCTTTGAGCGGCAAGGTCAGAAGCGAAGCAAATCGATGACGCAGCGCCTCCTGGCGCCATGGTTCAAAAACAGGGTCGGTGTGAATATGATTAACTGCACATGAGCGGGCCGTGCGGATGGTAATTCCTACAGGGCCTCTCCCTTGCGGAACATCAGCCCAGGAGAGCTTGTGATGTTGGTTGTAATCAGAAACAAACCCTTCCTCAGCAAGCACGGAGACGCTTTTTTCTTCATTATGTTCCGCATACCCGACCCATGCCATCCGGTAGCCGCCGATTTCAACCATGATGCGGCAGACGTGATGCAGTAATTCTATTTCGTCATTGGTATGTATCATCGCCTGATTACAGTGGTTCATTGCCAGAAGAGCTCGACTCTGCCGGCGCAGTACCTCTTCAGTTTGCTTTTGCCTAGTGATATCGGAGAGAATGACCCGGCATGGAGAGGAGGTTTCGCTTGTTGAAGCATCAAGACGAACCGTGCTACCAGAGAAGATGTGTGGAACCGCAGCCTGCTGATTATTGACCGTCACAAGCATAACCTCATCGTAGCCGGCAATCATGCCTACGAAGACTTTATCAAGCAGTGCCTCCAGAACCCGATGGTCTTCAGGAATAACAAATTGTTTAAAATGCATGCCTGATAAGCGTGAGCGCTCAACCCCAAGCATGGTTGCAGCCGTCAGGTTTGCCTCAAGTATTGTAGAGTCTCGTTCTAAGATGAGATAACCCAAGGGAGCACAGTCATAAAAATCGGTGTACATACCAAAAGTTTCCTTCCGGTGCTCTTCGTCCAGAGCGCGTAACTCGCTGGAGGAGGCCAGGTTAATGTTATTCTGTTTTATTACCATTGGAGGGCAGCTTACTGTTAAGGACGAAATCAGTGCTCATTGGAGCTTTGCAATAAAGCGGCAATATCCGACACGCTCAAACCTGTAAGTTCGGCTATGGCAGCAAGAGCAATACCTTTACCAGCCATGTTCAGCACAATGGCTTTTGATGCTTTTTCTATGCCTTTTTCTATGCCTTTTACCATACCTTTTACCATACCTTTCTCAATGTTTTTTTCTGCACCAGAGGCGATGATGCTTGCGACGTCGGCAAAAAATTGCATGCGAACCTCATAGACTTGACGCTCTTCTTCATCAAACATGCGATCAATTGCCGCAATGGCTTTGACGATATTTTTGTCGGATGCCAACTCTTTTGGCGTATGCTCTCGGTCAAGCTGATGCGCTGTCGTTAAAAAGCTGCTCCAGCGATCGAGCGCTGTTGTAATTTGATGGGATGTTTTGTTGAACTTTTTTAACTCAATGTAATGGAGTTCAAAAACATCATGCAGTTTATCATCTTTGCCGGTGGCGGTATTGATGATTTTATAGCAGCTGTGAACTTCCTCTGTATCAGGTACAAAGTCGTAATCAAGGATGTTGATGCTGATGGTTTTCTTCAGCTCTTTGTACATCATCCCTTCACTGAGCTGTTCAGTCACTAATTTTGCCCAATAGAAAATGGCACGTTTGTCAAAATGGCGGTCTTCGCTGATCTGCATTTCGATGTTGAACCAGCGCCCATTTTCAGCTTTAGCCTTGATATCGAGGATGGAGAGTTTTCCTGCCCGGTAATCGGCCAGGGTATAGGGATTTTTCAACTCAACCTCCACCACCTGCTCCTCTTCAGAGACAATAGCGTTGATCAGGGAAATAAGTAAATCCTTGTTCTCTTCGCTGCCAAAGAGCTTTTTGAAGGCGAAATCAACACGGGGATTTATTTTACACATGGCTCTATCCGGTTCATAATCAACAAAAACAGGCAGAATATGCTTTGCCGTCATTGACCAGCAACACTGCGAATTTACTTGACTAAAATATAACAATTTTTCTGCTCTAAACCCTCATGGTGTTGCCATTACAGGCCGATGGAGAATCGCAAAGGCAAGATAATTCGGTATCCCAGTTGCCCACTTCCCTTTCACCCTTTTTTTTCATCTCTTCCCGCTTTTTTCTCAATGTCTAATTCAATACCTTAAGGCTCGATTGAATATGCAGAGATAGCGGGCGGAACAGCCTGCTTTTTCAAGACATAACACTATCTGAAAACTTTTAGAGCGCAAATCACCGTACATGTTGAAAATTTTTGAAAAGGTCTTCGGTTCCAAACACGATAAGGACATAAAAAAAATCCAGCCGGTTATCGCCACCATCAACGAGCTGCAGAGTGCCATGTCATCGCTCAGTGACGACCAGCTACGACAGAAAGGGTTGGAACTGAAAAAGAAGGTACGCAGCCTGCTGGAGCCATTGGAGCAGGAGAAAAAAAACCTCACGCTGAAGCTCGATAACCCTGATATCAATCTTGACGAGGCTGAAACCATAAATGTGCGGCTTGACGCTCTCTCAGAAGAGTATGAAAAAGCTACCACCGCAGCACTTGATGAAATTCTGCCCGAAACCTTTGCCCTCGTCAAAGAGACGTGCCGTCGTCTGAAAGGCCTCTCTTACCAGGTCATGGGAAGAGAGATGATCTGGGATATGGTGCCTTATGATGTACAGTTGATAGGCGGAGTTGTACTGCATTCCGGAAAGATTTCAGAGATGGCCACCGGTGAGGGAAAAACCCTCGTCTCTACCTTGCCCGTTTTTCTCAATGCACTCACCGGCAGGGGCGTCCACGTTGTTACGGTCAATGATTACCTGGCCCAGAGAGACAAGGAGTGGATGAACCCTGTCTTCGATTTTCACAATCTCTCGGTCGGCGTTATTCTCAACAACATGATACCCGAAGAAAGAAGGGTACAATACCAGTGCGATATAACCTACGGCACAAACAACGAGCTCGGTTTCGACTACCTCCGCGACAATATGGCCGGAACCCCCGAAGAGATGGTGCAGCGGAACTTCTATTACGCCATTGTTGATGAGGTGGACAGCGTCCTTATTGATGAAGCCAGAACTCCTCTTATTATTTCAGGACCGGTTCCGCACGCCGACAACAGCAAATTTCAGGAAATCAAACCCTGGATCGAGCAGCTGGTCCGTGCACAGCAGCACCTTGTAGCAACATTCCTGACCCAGGCAGAAAAAATTCTTAAGACAAAACCAGGTGATTTTGATGCTGGACTTGCCCTTCTGCGAGTAAAACGGGGACAGCCGAAAAACACCCGATACATCAAGATGCTCTCCCAGCAGGGTATTGCTAAACTGATCCAGACTACCGAAAACGAGTACCTCAAAGACAATTCGAGCAGAATGGACGAAGTCGACAACGAACTCTATTATGCTGTTGACGAAAAAGGAGGAACTATCGACTTGACCGATAAAGGGCGTGAGTTTCTCAGCAAGCTCAGCCATCAGGACAGCGATATTTTCATGCTCCCCGATGTCGGTTCAGAAGTTGCAGCTATTGAGAGTGATGCAAAGGTTGCTACTGCCGAAAAAATCCAGAAAAAAGATGAGATCTACCGCCTTTTTGCCGACCGCTCAGAACGACTGCACAATATCAGCCAGCTCCTGAAAGCCTATTCGCTCTTCCAGCGCGATGATGAATACGTCGTGCAGAACGGCCAGGTCATGATTGTTGACGAATTCACCGGACGAATTCTTTCCGGTCGCCGGTACAGCGATGGCCTGCATCAGGCTATCGAAGCCAAGGAAAATGTCAAGATCGAAGGTGAAACGCAGACCATGGCCACCATCACCATCCAGAACTTTTTCCGGCTCTATAAAAAGCTTGCCGGTATGACCGGTACGGCGGAAACCGAAGCGTCCGAATTTTTTGAAATCTATAAGCTCGATGTGGTTGTCATTCCCACGAACAGCAGGATTATCCGTAAGGATATGGACGATCTTGTCTACAAAACCCGTCGTGAAAAATACAATGCTGTCGTGCTGAAGGTTGAGGAGCTGCAGAAAAAGGGGCAGCCAGTCCTCGTGGGAACAACAAGTGTTGAGGTCTCTGAAACCATTTCAAGAATGCTTCGTGCAAAAAAAATAGCGCACAATGTGCTTAATGCGAAGCAGAACGATCGTGAAGCTGAAATTGTTGCCGAAGCAGGCCAGAAAAATGCGGTGACCATTGCTACCAACATGGCTGGTCGAGGTACCGATATCAAACTTGGCGTTGGAGTACGCGAGCTCGGCGGTCTCTTTATTCTCGGTTCGGAACGTCACGAATCACGCCGTATTGACCGCCAGCTCCGTGGACGAGCCGGACGTCAGGGTGATCCGGGTGAATCGGTCTTTTTTGTCTCACTTGAGGACGAACTGATGCGCCTTTTCGGTTCTGACCGGGTTATTTCCGTAATGGATCGTCTCGGACATGAAGAGGGCGATGTGATCGAGCACTCCATGATCACCAAATCAATTGAACGCGCACAGAAAAAAGTTGAGGATCAGAACTTTGCCATCCGTAAACGCCTTCTGGAATATGACGATGTCCTGAACCAGCAGCGTGAGGTCATCTATTCACGCCGGAAAAACGGTCTGCTCAAGGATCGCCTGACCAGTGATATTCTTGACCTCTTGAGGGATTACAGTGAAGTCGTGATTAAAAAATACTACAAGGAACGGGATATCGATGGTATTGAGGAGCAGTTGCTGCGCGAGCTTTCGATCGAGTTCAAACCGGATCGCGATACCTTCGAGCACGATGGCATAGGGGTGACCGCAGGCAAGCTCTACGATACCGCCCTTGCTTTTTATCGCCGAAAAGAGGCCACCGTACCGGTTGAGATTATGCAGCAGATCGAAAAATATGCCGTCCTGAGCGTCATTGATCTCCGCTGGAGAGAACATCTCCGTGAAATTGACTCTCTGCGTGAAGGCATCAATTTACGTGCTTACGGTCAGAAGGATCCGCTGCTTGAATACAAACAGGAGGCCTTCCGTCTCTTTGTAGACCTGCTTCGTGATATTGAGCACGAAACCCTCTCACTTGCCTTCAAGCTCTTTCCTGTCGATCCTGAAGAAACTCGTGCAATGGAAGAAAAACAGCGCAAAGCTGCCGTCCGTCAGGACAGGCTGGTTGCCCAACATCAGGCCGCCGAAAGCGTCTACACCGCATCGTTTGGCGTAGAGATGGAACAGGGTGATCGTGAACAAGAGAGCGCATCAAACCCGCAGCAGCCTGTAATTGCTGATAAAAAGCCTGGTCGCAATGATGAATGCCCATGCGGAAGCGGAAAGAAATATAAAAACTGTCACGGCCAGCAGCCCTGATTCCTTGAAACGTTTACCGGGTACCCATGAAACATACTGAAGTCGAAGTTACCATCGCCATTGCAGCAGAACACGGTTTGAATACGGAAGAATATGGAAAGATCTGTGCTATTCTCGGACGAACACCCTCATTTACCGAGATAGGAATTTTTTCGGTCATGTGGTCGGAACACTGCAGTTATAAAAACTCCATTGCTGTGCTTAAAACCCTTCCCCGTGAAGGTAAAGCCCTGCTGACCACTGCCGGTGAAGAAAATGCCGGCCTGGTTGATATCGGCGATAACCTCGCTGTAGCATTCAAGATCGAGTCACACAACCACCCGTCAGCCGTTGAACCCTACCAGGGAGCAGCAACTGGCGTCGGTGGAATTCACCGCGACATTTTCACCATGGGTGCCCGTCCGGTGGCCTCACTCAACTCACTGAGGTTCGGCTCACCAAAAGACCTGCATGTCCGCTATCTGGTCGATGGCGTTGTGCGTGGCATAGGCGATTACGGCAACTCTTTCGGCGTCCCGACAGTCGGGGGTGAAATTTATTTTGAAGAGGGCTATACCGGCAATCCCCTTGTCAATGCCATGTCCGTCGGCATTGTTGAGCATCATAAAACCGTGAGTGCAACCGCCTATGGTGACGGAAATCCTGTCCTGATCGTCGGCTCCTCAACCGGAAGGGATGGCATCCACGGCGCAACCTTCGCTTCTGAAGATCTCAGCGAAGCATCAGAAGACAAACGCCCGAGCGTTCAGGTAGGTGACCCTTTTGCCGAAAAGCTTCTCCTTGAAGCCACCCTTGAAGCGATTGCAACCGGCTATGTCGTTGGTCTGCAGGATATGGGCGCAGCCGGCATCACCAGTTCCACCTCTGAAATGAGCGCACGAGGAATCGAAAAACTCGGAACAGGCGGCATTGAAATTGACCTTGACCTTGTCCCTATCCGTGAAGCCGGCATGAGTGCGTACGAAATCATGCTCTCCGAATCGCAGGAACGAATGCTGATTGTTGCCGCTCAAGGATTTGAAGAAAAAATAATTGAAGTTTATCGTAAATGGGATGTTCAGGCCGTCGTCATCGGACGGGTAACGAGCGACAACCAGGTAAGGGTGTCACAGCACGGTCAGGTGGTTGCCGAAATTCCCGCTGAATCGCTTGTTCTTGGCGGCGGCGCGCCCGTTTATATCCGTGAAGCCGTCGAAAAAAAGCCCGACACACCGGTGGCGAAACTGATTGAGGATAACAACCTTGATTTCAGCTCACTCAGCCTTGAACTGCTCTCGCGCCCCAACATTGCAAGCAAGCAATGGGTCTATCGCCAGTATGACTCCATGGTGCTGACCAATACGGTAACCCCGGTAGGCCATACCGATGCTGCTGTTATCCGCATCAAAGGCTCTCGCAAAGGGCTTGCCATGAAAACCGACTGCAACGCCCGTTACGTCTATCTCAATCCCTTGGCCGGCGGTAAAATCGCTGTAGCTGAGTGTGCAAGAAACATAGCCTGTTCAGGCGCCAGACCACTCGCCATAACCAACTGCCTCAATTTCGGCAATCCCTATAAACCTGAAGTCTACTTTCAGTTCAAGGAATCGGTTCGGGGCATGGGCGAAGCATGCCGTGCCTTCAATACACCGGTAACCGGCGGTAACGTCAGCTTCTATAACGAAACCTTTATCGGCGGCGTACGCTCAGCCATCTACCCTACCCCGACCATAGGGATGATCGGGCTCCTCGACGATATCGACAACCTCGTAGGATCAACCTTCACCTACTCCGGTGACGCCATCCTTCTGCTTGGCAATCCTGAACTTACCCTTGATGCCTCAGAATACCTTGTCATGCACTACGAAACACCAGGCCAGGACGCTCCGGCGATAGACCTTGACCATGAAAAAAATCTCCAGGAACTGCTTGTTGCCCTTGCCGAAAAGAAACTGGTGCACTCCGCACACGACATTTCCGACGGTGGACTCTTTGTTGCCCTTGCCGAAAAAGCCATGATGAACGCTGCAGCCCCGCTTGGCTTCAACGTTGAATTGGAAGCTACCGAAAGCGGCCCCTACCATATCCAGCAGCAGCTCTTTTCAGAAGCCCAGGGACGAGTGATTCTCAGCATAGCCCCCGACCACACAACCGAGGTGATCGATGCAGCCCGCCAACACAATGTCCCGGTCCGTGTGATCGGAAAAGTTGTCGATCATGATGCCGTCATTACCATAAACGGCGAAGAAATTCTTCACTTCCCCATCGGAGAGCTTGCAGAGGCATACTATCACTCCCTTGAGCACTCGCTGCACCTTGACGAACTTCTTTGACCAAGCACCATGCTGCCTGTAGTAACCGCACTCGAAATGAAAAGGGCCGACAAGGCAGCAATAGAGCAGCTCCATATCGGCGAAACCCGCCTTATGGAGCTCGCCGGACGCGAATGTCTCCGCGTTATCAAGGAAACCCTGCAAAGCCATGACCTTCAACACCCCGACTCCCTCGCCGGCACCTCATTTCTTGTCGTGGCAGGGAAAGGAAACAACGGCGGCGACGGCTTTGTGCTTGCCCGACATCTCCTTAATCTTGACGCTTCAGTAGACCTCGTCCTCCTCTATCCCGAAGCAAATCTTCAGGGAGTGAATCTCGAAGGCCTTGCCACGCTTAAGGCATACAGAAAACACACCGACAACCTCCGTATATTTGCGAGCCACAACGAAGCAATCCCCTACGTCGGCGAAACCTCCTACACGATGCTCATTGATGCCATCACCGGCACCGGACTGCGCTTAACCGGATCGGAGATGGTGCTGCCCTCCCCGCTTCTTGAAGGTATTGAACTCATCAACACCATCCGCGAGCGAACCGGCGCAGTCACGCTTGCTATTGACGTTCCGACCGGACTCGACGCCACCACAGGGCTCGCTGCCACTCCCTCCATTGCAGCCGATATCACCGTAACCATGGCATTTCTGAAAACAGGCTTTTCCCTCAACGAAGGCCCTGATCGCTGTGGAGAGATACAAGTAGCTGAAATCTCAATCCCGGACTTTCTTCTCGAACCCTCCTCCGCCCTGTTGACCGACAGAGAGTTCGCCGCCGGAAACTTCATCCTGAGAGAAGCGTCAAGCGCAAAACATACCAATGGAAAAGTACTGATTATAGCCGGATCCCAAACAGAACACACCTCAATGCTCGGCGCCGCCATGCTCTCAGCAAGGGCCGCCCTGAAAACCGGAGCAGGCTATATCTGCCTTTCGGTGCCGATCTCCCTTGCAGCAGCAATACACACCGCACTGCCCGAAGTAGTCGTGATCGGAAGAGATATAACCACCATAATCGAAAAAGCCGCCTGGGCCGACGCCATCATGATCGGATGCGGCCTCGGTCGCGATAAAGAAGCGATCACCCTCATCACACAGCTTCTGACACATCCTGAAATACAGAACAAAAAGCTCATCATTGACGCAGACGCCCTCTACGCCCTCTCATCCACCGGAACCGAGGTATTAAAAAAATGCAAGGAAGCGCTTCTCACCCCCCATTGCGGCGAATTCAGCCGCCTCACCGGAGTATCAGTAGAAAGCATAGCCGCAAACCCCATTGAAGCCGCAAAAAATTACGCCCGCCACAATGCAGTATCAATTCTCCTGAAAGGCACGCCAACCATCATTGCCGGACCCCAAGGAGCAATCCTTATAAACACAAGCGGCACCGAAGCACTAGCCACAGCCGGCTCAGGAGATGTACTTTCAGGAATCATCGCAGCCATCGCAGCAAAAGGCACAGAGATCCTCAATGCCGCCGCCGCCGCCGCCTGGTTTCACGGACGAGCCGGAGACCACGCAAGCAACATCGCAAGCCTCGTCACATCCAGCATGATCCTCGACTCCCTACACCACGCCTTTGGGGACGTTGTTGAATAGCGATAGTTGTCCAATCCCAAGTCAGCCATCCCCATTGCCTCATGCGTCATATTCGCGAAGAAACTTTTTGATATTGCGCGCCGCCTGACGGATACGCTCCTCATTCTCAATCATCGCAATACGAACATATTCATCCCCATAAGCTCCAAATCCAATGCCTGGACTGACGGCAACCTTTGCTTTACTCAACAGTGTTTTGCTGAACTCAAGACTCCCCATCCCCCTGAACTGATCAGGAATCTGAGCCCATACAAACATGCTTGCCCTCGGAGAGACCACAGGCCATCCCGCATTTTCAAAACTTTTGACCATGACATCACGCCGCTTGCGATACACTTCACAAATCTCCTGAACACAACTCTGATCCTCAGTTAGAGCAATCGTAGAAGCAACCTGGATAGGAGTAAAGGTGCCATAATCGAGCCAGCTCTTGATCTTTTCGAGCGCGCCGATCAGCTTCGCATTACCAACCATGAAGCCGACACGCCAGCCAGCCATATTGTAGGTCTTCGACAGCGTGTAGCTCTCAACGGCAACATCCTTTGCACCCGGAACCTGCAGGATGGAAGGAGTGACATAACCATCAAACGTCAGCTCCGCGTAGGCAATATCACTGATAATGTAAAAACGCTCCTGACGGGCAATGTCAACTAACTTTTCATAAAAAGAGAGGTCAACAGTGGCAGTCGTAGGATTGTTTGGAAAATTCACCACCAGATACTTCGGCTTAGGCGACGATTCACGCAGAGCCTTTTCAATATTCCGGAAAAAACCCTCCTCATCAAGGGTAAAATCATCATTCATCTCAAGTTTCAGCCTGTGCACATTGCCGCCGGCAAGAATAAAGGCCTGAGAATGAATTGGATAACAAGGATCAGGCACCATTGCAAGATCACCAGGATTGGTGATAGCCTGCACAAGATGCACATATCCCTCTTTTGACCCCATCGTGGCCACAACCTCACGATCAAGATCAAGATCAACATTATACTTGCGCTTATACCAGATACCCACCGCACCGCGAAGCTTGTAGATACCTTTGGAAACCGAATATCCATGAGTTCGAGGCTTGTTGATACTCTCTATAAGCTTGTCAACAATATGCTGAGGAGTCGGCCCGTCAGGATTGCCCATCGAAAAATCAATAACATCCTCCCCCGCCCGCCGTTCCGCCATTTTCAGCTCATTAACAGCAGCAAACACATACTTCGGAAGACGCTTGATCTTGTCAAACTCTATTTCATCAAACATGATTTCGTATCAGAAAAAATAATTCATTAAAAAAAAATGAAAAACCTCCCCATCATAAGCAAAAAGAACATCATATCAATGACCTTCAAATTTTTTCCTCCCCCTCAGCACTCAGCGCTACAGATCAAGCCACCCCGTTGATATTGATGATTGCATCAGGATATTCTTCGCGCAGCGCATCATAAATATCCTCAGGATCATCGACACCAAACGACTCAACATCAATCGGGAAACCGGCCTTCCGAGAATCATCAATGACTTCTCCCTCAGGGTTCATGATCTTGATATACCAGCCTTCCGTATCACCGTTTGTTTCAAACCGGGCATTCACCTTCTGCTTTCCCATATTCAACCTCTAAAATAAAAAAGGCCCAGCCCTGAGATTGCGCCTCGAGACCAGACCGAATAAAAAAAGTGCGCAATACTATGAGAGAATAGTATAACAAAAACATTTCATAACTCAGCTCTATCCTCAACTACCGGAGCTCTCCATTTCCCGTCCTTCAGATATGAAAAAAATATTTCGCCGGATTTATCGACATCATCGAACTGATTTTTTCGATACATTAAAGATAACTTTATAGAAATTGCAAGGATAAGCTTAAATCTTCAAATTGGTTATTAATGAAGCACATCGTGATCGTTGGCGGCGGTTTTGCCGGAATCAATGCTGCCAAAGCGCTCGGTAACAAGAAAGATGTCAGAGTGACCCTGATCGACCGGAATAACTACCACCTGTTTCAGCCCCTGCTCTACCAGGTTGCCATGGCAGCGCTGAACGGAGGAGAGATATCCTATCCCTTCCGCAAGATGCTGACGAAGTACCGCAACATCACCATATACAAAGGCTCGGTCGAGAATGTCGACCTGCAGAACAAAAAGGTGCAGACTGAGTTTGGCGACATAGAATATGACTACCTTGTGCTGGCATGCGGTTCCAAACACCACTATTTCGGCCATAACGAGTGGGAATCGTTTGCTCCAGGACTCAAAACCATCGGCCAGGCATCGGAGATCCGCCGCAGGGTCATGGAAGCGTACGAACATGCAGAACGTACCCAGGATCCGACCGAACGGAAAAAACTGCTGACCTTCGTTATCGTGGGCGGCGGACCGGCAGGAGTCGAACTTGCAGGTTCAATCGGAGAGATGAGCCGATACTACCTTTCGAAATACTACAAGAATATCGATCCAAAAAGAACAAGAATTTTTGTTGTCCATTCCGGCAAACAGATCCTCAAAGAGTTCTCTCCTGAACTTTCCAGCAAAGCCGCCCGCGCGCTCGAGCTTCTCGGAGTACAAATTTGGACCGAAAGCAAGGTAACCAATATCGATGAAAACGGTGTCCAGATCGGTAAGGAACGCATAGAAGCAGGAACGGTTCTTTGGGCTGCTGGTGTCAGATCATGCAGTATCGGCAAAACCATGGGAATCAATACAGACAGTTCCGGACGTATTCCCGTGACCGAATTACTCTCCTTGGAGGAACATCCTGAGGTATTCTGCGGCGGAGACCAGGCGCGTTTCGAACTTCCAGGCAACGAACAGCTTCCAGGACTCGCATCCGTTGCGCTGCAGCAGGGAAAGGCAATCGGTAAAAATATTTTACGTGATGTCGCCGGAAAACCTCAGAAGCCTTTTTCCTATTTCGACAAAGGCAAGATGGCAACCATCGGGAAATACAAAGCCATCGTCGAATTCGGAAACACGAAACTCTCCGGCATTCCGGCATGGTTCATCTGGCTCCTTGTTCACATCTACTTCCTGAGCGGCTTCAAACACCGATTCTTCGTCCTCCTCCAGTGGGGCTGGTCATACTTTACCTTCGGCCACGCAACCAGAATCGTCAACCGCGAGTGGCGCTTCTACCCCGATGGGGACGTTGTTGAATAGCGATAGTAGACCACTCTCCATCGACCAGCTTTCGTCGAATCAGTTCAAGCTGTTGAACCGCACGGTGACAGTAAGGTCTACAAGTTTCTGCAAAGTACGTAAACAATCAGCCGCCCCCGGATGCCCTAAAATATCTTTAATCCGCCACACAGCACTTTGCGCATAAAACCCCATGCTAAGTCTGCGCTCCTGCCCTTTAAGCTGCATCGCATGCGCTATACCTGTTTCGATAAACGCAACTTCCAATTGCCACTCCTCCGGGTATGCTTTCATCACGCCCATCAAACTTTCATGCGCTGCAGCATACTCCCCTGCCTCAATATGCTCGATAATGCGTTCCAGGTTTCTTTTCATAGTCTCAAAGCTCATTATTTACTCTGTCCAACGAATAAAAACTTATCCTGAAAAATACATTTTTTTTTGATGCATCAAGGTATATAAGTCCCATTGGCCGCCTCCGTCCTATCGCTCCTATTTTTCATTGTTTCTTTTCTGCTCTCAGCACTCACATCTCAGAACTTTTCCCCCAGTACTTGTTCTTTCCTCTCCCCATTCTTTCCGAGATTTTCATCAATTATAGTATACTGCATAAAATACCGGATGCCCGATAAACACATCCGTAACGAATGCAATGGTGAAACACAGTTCTCGACCCTGATGCATAATAATGTTGAAAAAAACATCGAGGCAGTAACAAAAATGGCACTGCAGTTTCTTGCTGAAGCGATCGGACAATGCCCGGCTGGATTGGAAAACAGCACGAACAGAGACATCGTTTTTGCTGTACTTGGTTTCCAGTACGGTGCAGTGCAGAGCGCCGCTTACGTTGCCGGTCTGGACGAAAAGGCCGCTTCTTGTATCACAGAAGATGTCGTCAGCAGAATTAACGGTATCGATAAGGAGAGTGTGTTGAAATTACTTGCCCTGATGCCGATGCTTGCCAAAAAGGAATATCCCCCGATTGGTATCGGTGGCAAAGCCCTTATCGGTTTTTACAACTCCGTTACTGACGAGGAGAAGCTGACAACTACCGGTTCACTGCGTGAAATCCTCCGGCAGATCGATGAAGGGTAAATCATGAACCGCCCCGTTGGCAAAGGGACACTCAACGAAGAGAAAACATGGTGACCATGGCAAAACAGAAAGTACTCGTGGCAGGAGCTTCAGGATATCTCGGCAGGCATGTCGTCAAGGAATTCGTCGAACGGGGATACAGCGTAAGGGCCCTCGTCAGAAACAAGGAAAAGCTCACAGACGAAGGGCCGAACTTCGAACCACCGGTTGCGGAGATCGTCGAGGAACTCTTCATCGGAGACGCAGTCGACAGCTCCTCCCTGAAGAACGCCTGCAGAAACGTGGATATCGTCTTCTCCTGCATGGGCCTCACCAAACCCCAGCACAACATCACGAGCGAACAGATCGACCACCTCGGCAACAAGGCGCTGCTGGAGGATGCCCTCAGCCACGGTGTCATGAAGTTCATCTATATCTCGGTCTTCAACGCCGACAAAATGATGGATTCCGGCATGGTGAAGGCTCACGAACTGTTCGTTCATGATCTTCGAGCTTCCGGTTTGCCCTACAGCGTCATACGCCCTACCGCGTATTTCAACGACATGGGCATGTTCTTCTCCTTCGCGCGTAAAGGCCATGTCTTTCTTCTCGGCGACGGCACAAACCGTTTCAACCCGATCCACGGAGCCGACCTGGCAAGAGTCTGCGTCGATGCGGCAGCAACCATGGGAAACAGTGAAATTGCCGTCGGCGGACCGGATACCTATACCTACGACGAAACCAACCTCATGGCCTTCCAAGCCCTCGGCCTGGAACCGAAAATCACACACCTGCCCATGTGGGTCGGCGACATAGCCCTTTTTGTCATAGGCTTTCTCAACAAACCCCTGAAAAACATCATATCCTTCGCTCTGGCCGTCAGCCGCATAGACAACGTCGCCCCCGCAACCGGGACAAGACATCTAAAAGATTTCTTCAAAAAACTTGCAACCAAAGGCGGTTAATACTGTTACCCTCTCCTTTCTATCACTCAAACGGTTCTTCTGAAACAGCATGGCAGAAAACTTTGTTTCCATACCTGACCTCCGCATACTCTTATACGGCACAACCATTTCCGTCGGAGTGCTGTTCTGGATCTACGAAAGCCTCAACCCCTATTTCTCCCGGCAGCAGCACCGTGCTCTCCATGCAAAGCTCAACCTTTCAATTGCCGCTCTCAACCTGCTGATCCTGCTTCCTTCGGGCATACTCATGGCATTCTTGCTGGGCTGGTCGAAAACCGCCTGGACAGGCATCGGGATTCTTGCCCTTCCCCCCGTTGTTGAAGCCATCCTGATCATCCTGCTCATCGACCTGTGGATGTACATCTGGCATCGTCTCAACCATGAAACCGCATTGCTCTGGCGATTCCACTCCATACACCACAGCGACTCCGCCCTCGATGTCACTACCTGCTGGCGGTTCCATTACATGGAGATCCTGATCTCAGAACTGCTGCGTCTCCCACTCTTCATGCTGATCGGTGCAGGTATCGAACACCTGCTGCTCTACTCCCTCCTCATGACGCCAGTCATCGAATTCCAGCACAGCAACATCTCCATTCCGCCCATCCTGGATCGTCTGGCCCGGCTTATTATTCCAACCCCAATGATGCACCGCCTGCATCACTCGATGCTCAGAACCGAACACGACTCAAATTACGGCAGCATGCTCTCCATCTGGGACCGTCTCTTCGGCAGCCTCCTGGTCAGAGATAATCTCGACAGCCTCCGTCTCGGTCTCAACGATGAAAGCGACTCCGAGAAGCAGCAACTCTTCGCCCTGCTCCTCAGGCCTTTCCGACCATAGCAGACTACCGACGCCGTTCGACCATCATGCCCCAGATCGGATCATAAGAATGGATATCGTCCGTCAAACCGGAGGCATCGACGACCGGCCTCCCCTCGTTATACCAGCGAAAAATACCGCCGCGCAGGTTGCGACAACTTTTCGCCCGCGCTTTCCCACAGGCACTCTCCACCCGTTCAAGCAGTTCCGAGCTGCGCTGCCCGACCGAACAGTAAAAAACAAGATCACGCCCCGATACAAGTGATCCATAGCAAGCCGTAAAGTCATCCGGGCCGATATCCGGATCAAGACGCACTGCTGTTGCGATACGGCTCTTCTCGTACTCCACCACAGTGCGAATGTCGAAGAGCAATGGCGGTTCCGGTCCGGCAAGCATCGCAGCCAGTTCTTCAGTCGCCAGGTTTTTCACCCGGTTTGTACGCTCGATCATCATGATGGTGGCATCGAGCAGCCAGTAACTACCGAACATAACATCCCTTGGCCAGAGAAGTAAGATATCGGTGAACAGAAAGCTTGTCGACTCTTGAGAGTTCGCTCAATTGGTCAAAGGAAATCATCGGTATCCCGTATTGCTGACGAATCCGGTCGATCATTGACATCCACAAATACGCTGTCATCTCGGCATCTGCCAGCGCGCGGTGAAACGCAGCAGTCTGCAGGATACCCGAATATGACACCAATGTCTGCAACTTATGGTTTGGAGAATCCTGATAAATCCTTCTTGACACGAGCAAAGAACAGCAACAGGCGCCATGATATACCCGATTTACCCGTTTCAGCTCAAAATCCAGAAAACGCTTGTCGAATGACGCATTGTGCGCGACAATATTATGACCGGCTATAAACTCTGAAAACTCAACCATCACCTCTTCACAGCAAGGCTGACCTTCCAGCATCTCATTGGTAATACCTGTATAATGTTCGATAAAAGGTTTTATGCGGAAACCAGGATTCATCAGCTTTTGAAAGCGATCGACAATCACCCCTTGCTCGACAAGCACCGCCCCAATCTCTATAGCCCGGTCACCATACTTCGGAGACAAGCCCGACGTCTCGAAATCCAGCACCACCACGCTGTCCGCCAACATCTGCTGCATTGAAGAATTACAATTGATCATAACGCTTACATCTTCGGGACGTTGTTGAATAGCGATACTAACAAACCAAAACGTATCACCCTGTTGCCGCCATAGAGTTCACTTCGCTGGTCGTCACCCCAAACCACCTCGCTTTCGTGCTCCATCCGAACTTATCCTAATATCGGTCTTTGGTTTTTTGTTCGTCAATAAATTCCTGTAATTCATCCATGTTTTTTCCCCTCTTGATATTCCTTTTTTCGTTTTTCTGCCAAAACAATTTCCTGCGGTGGCCTTTTCCGGGTTTTCTTGGAAAAAGCATTGGTCAGGATAACAAGCTTCCCTCCATCCTTAAACCCCAAAAGCCAGCATGCATTATTACCCGCCGAGCTCTTATCTCCCGAATTCCATCAGTGTTTTGCAGCTTATTGAGTCACTCATCATCACAACCCATACAATATTGCAACAGGATTTGACGGTGTAAAAAAGTTCCCACAGGAAGAAATTGTGTACATTATCAGCTCACTCGATAAAATCACAGAGCATGACTTGCAGTAATTTTTTACTGATAGGCATGTAAGAATTTATACGTCAACACCTTATAACGACGACAAGCACCTTGAACGTCTTGACTGGGATGCAATCAATGCAAGAATTTGAAAAAGTGACGACGGCGACTCTGAAAACAAAGCAAACCCAATGAAGCAATCCAAGGAACATCTTGAACGCATCAACAAGGTTGTCAGGCATATCGAGCAGGCAATTGACAGGGAGATGTCTCTGGATGAATTGGCTTCGATTGCCTGCTTTTCCCCTTTTCACTTTCAACGGATAACCAAAGTTGATCAACGAAAGCTTTAAGAGCATAAAGCAATGGTCTCAAATACGTGACCTTGTTGGCAAATAATGCGACGCCGTTTGGAGTTATAAAAGATTATCCGATATTCACAGCACTTGATAAATGCCGCTTTTATGCCTGCATTGCCGTTGATAACCCGGCAACAATAGCTGGCTTTGTAAACCATTTTGAGATATCCTCAAAAAAGTATGCCACATTCACCATTGAAGGCGGTATTACGGATATTGTTGAGACTGCTAAATTTCTTGTCCATTTATGGCTTCCTCGCAGCGGGTACAGTATACCACCATGATTACCCTGAAAGGCGTAACAAAAGTATTCCAGACCAAAGAGCGATCGTTTACTGCACTCAACAACATCAACCTGACTATTGAAAAGGGTGAATATGTTGCCATTGTTGGAAAATCAGGCAGCGGGAAATCAACCCTTTTAAACATGATTACCGGCATTGACCACCCTACTGAAGACATAATCAGGTTGAACGATACTGATATCGGCCACATGAACGAAAGCGAGCTGGCAGCATGGCGAGGCAGAAATATCGGCATCGTCTTCCAGTTTTTTCAGTTGATCCCGACGCTGACAATTCTTGAAAACATTCTGCTTGCAATGGAGTTGGTCAACACCATCCCCAAAGCTGAACGCATGAATCGGGCAAATGACCTGTTACAACGCGTCGGTATACCAGAACAGGCAAGCAAAATGCCTGCATCCCTATCCGGCGGAGAACAGCAGCGGGCGGCAATTGCCCGATCATTGGCAAACAACCCTGCCATTCTTGTTGCCGATGAACCTACCGGCAATTCAGACAGTAAAACGGCAGAATCGATCAAATCCATTGTAAGCTCTCTCGCCAAAGCGGGAAAAACAGTTCTTGTGGTGACACATGAAAAAGATAACGCCTCTCCATACGACCGAACCATTACCATCCTGGATGGAGCAATAGTTGCGCAAGAAACTAAAGGTGGAGCTCTATGAAGCAGCAATTCTTAAAAGCGGCAAGGGATTTGACCTCGAATCCAAAAAAAACACTTCTCGTTGTCTTTGCATTGATCCTTGGCATCTGGGGTGCGGGCATGGTACAGGTATCCTATGTACTGTTAATGCATGATTTACAAGCCAATTATCAACGCACTGCGCCCGCTCATCTGGTGTTTTCCTCACCAGACTTTGAAAAGCTGAACCTTGAACAGTTCAGGGGTAAACCGGACATTGAAACCGCTGAATTCAGAGATTTTTCCCTGCACAGAATTGAAGTCCGTCCGGATGTCTGGATTCCTCTCTGGCTCTACGGAGTTGAAAATTTCAATGACATGAAACTTGCTCGTTTCTTCAGGGAAGAAGGCAAGAAGGTTCCCTTGCGGAACACCATACTATCATGGCCGGTCAAATCCGGCAACTGGGTATTCTCAAAGCAATAGGTGCGTCACGGTTTCAGCTGTTCAGAATATATATTTCGATGCTTCTTGTCATCGGTGCATTATCGGGGCTGATACTGAAAGGTACGGGGATATCCGTGAGAGAGGCTTTAAGCGACTACGGTATTTCACAAAAAGCAATTGTTAGAGAATGTCAGACAAGTGGAAACCTGGATAGGTGGCCGCGGTGAAATTCAGTCAAAAATACTAACAACAGATAAAGGGGCCGGAATTGTGGCTCTTCCGAGAAAAAACAGGTTGCTCAAATTAACAATCTGCAATGGACGCTGGTTGTTGCCGTCAAACGATTTTGAGGTGGTGCTGAACCAGCAGGCAATGGAACTCTATAACAACCCGCCTCTTGGTTCCACACTGCCATTACGTGTCAGGGATAAAACAATCAATTCTTCTTGCTACGCTGTTTTTCGGCAAACTCATGCTGGGTAACGATGCAGAACTGACGTATGCCTTCAGCTCATCCGGGTTTTGCATCACCCTCGCCGTTACCCTTGTGTTCGGGTGGATTGCAAGCCGCATTCCGGTAAATCGGCCATTGCCGTCTCAACACATGCTGCGCTTTCTTACGAATAAGAGTGGATCAGGGATGATAGGATTGTTACATTATTTCTGTGGTCATCAACACCAGGAACAGGAGCAGCGATGAAAGCAGATAATTTTACCCTTGAGAAGTACTTCAGCAGAATAGCCTATCATGGTAATACTGACACGGATATTGCAACATTAACGGAGATTATGCGGTGCCAGTTATTTTCCGTTCCTTTTGAAAACCTCGATATTCAGGCCGGAAAAATTGTCTCCCTGGTTTCAGAAGAAATCGTTGAAAAAATATTGACGCGTAATCGAGGCGGCTATTGCTATGAAGTCAATGGCCTCTTTGCGATGGCACTTCAGGAATTGGGAGTTCCCCATACATTTATTGCCGCACGCCCGATGAATTACCCCGTAAGACGCCCCAAAACGCACATGGCCATTATAGCCGAAGCGGATAATGAGAAGTGGCTCTTCGATTTAGGATTCGGAAGTAACGGAATAAGAAAGCCGATGCGACTCAATCTCCTCGGTATTGAAATAAAACAGGACTCCGATCGTTTTATCCTGAGCGCAACTGATGAAACAAAATATCTGCTAAAGGCATTCATCGACGGTCACTGGGCAGATCAATACGAATTTGACCTCTACCCCCAGGAATGGATTGATTTCGTTCCAGCCAACCACCTCAACTCAACACACCCCGATACCATATTTGTCAAAAAATTACTCGTCGTGCTGCACAACCCATCAGGCCGAGACATTCTTATCGGTGATACACTCAAAACCATCATCAATGGAACAACAACAAAGCAATTCATCTCCGCAGAAAACCGGGCCGCCATATTATCCAGCAGATTCGGTCTTGTCTGACCCCCTCAGCACTTATTTTCCGCCCTCGGTCTTGATAACATTCAGGAATATTATTTTGTAAATATTTAATAAATTGACGCAGTATATACCATCGCAATGAGGTATAAAGCCCCGCTCCCCTGTCAGTTGGTAATGGATTTTTTTACAGTAACAAGCAAGTGCCCCCCCATGGCAAAAAAAATGAGAAGCAATAATCCTGCTCCCGCATCAGAATTACACCATCTTGCTGAAAAGCACCAGAAAATCAATCATCAAAGCAGACCGGCAGTTTTCTCTTCACCTGAAGAAATGACCCGGATTCTCGATGAATTAGAGACCCATCGGATTGAGCTTGAAGTGGAGCAGGCGGAACTTGCACGAACCAGAAGTGAGCTGGAAGAAAGCCTCAGGATGTACACCGAGCTGTATGACTTTGCACCAACCGGTTATCTGACTCTGGGTCGTGACGGAAGAATACTGAAAGCAAATCTGGCTGCCACAAAACTGCTTGGGGTTGATCAAACCCGATTACTGGGGTTGCACTTTATATCTTTTGTTGTTCCGGCGGATTATCGGGTAATGGATGACCTGCTCGAAACTGTCTTTTCCAGGAGAGTGCCAGGAAACTGTGAGGTGAAACTTTTCGCCTCTCCTGCTCAGCCATCCGCGATTCACAGGGTTCTCGACCGTACCATGCGCATTGATGCTGAAGTAATTGATACCTCTCATGGGTGTCGGGTTATTCTCACGGATATTACCGAACAGAAGATGGTTGAGGAAAGGTTGCGTAAAAGCGAACGGAACTTTCGTTCTATTGTGAATCAGATTTCAGAGATGGTTTTTGTTACGAACGACATTGGTACCATAACCTATGTGTCGCCTGTTATTCAAAATATTTTTGGTTTTTTACCTGGAGAGGTCATTGGGACGAACTATTTCGACTACATCGATAATGATGCCATACCTGCCGCTAAGGAGGTGTTCAATACAACCTTGTTGAATAAACTTACAAATCAGGTTTTTGAAATCAAGGTAAAGAGAAAAGACACCTCACTCATTGAAGCGGAAATCCATCTGCAGTATTATCAGGACGAGGATCAAACCGGATTAATCGGCCTCATTTGGGATATTTCTGAACGCAAATCAAGGGAACGTATCCGTTGGCACTTCGAAGAGAAGTTGCTTGAAAACCAGCAGCTTCTCGAGAGTATTTTCAATGATGTTAATGTATCGGTTTTCGTTGTTGATGTTCTGCCTGACGGTATTTATCGGTATAAAAAGCATGGTGCGCTCAATACCAAACTCAGTAGCATCATTCATGTGGATTTTTCGGGCAAAACTCCTGAAGAGGCCTTTGAATCTGAGTCAGCAAAAGCAATCCACGGGAACTACGATGCCTGCGTTCGAGCTGGGATCTCGATACAATATGTCGAATTTTTGCCTTTCCTTGGCAAAGATATGTGGTGGGAAACCGTCCTAAATCCTGTCCGTGATGCGAGTGGCCGTATCTTTAGAATTATCGGCACAACCACGGACATCACTGAACGCAGACTGGCGACATTAAAAGCCCAGGAAATAAGTGCCCGGTATGAGGCAACCATTAATGCTGCGCAGCTTGGAACCTGGGATTGGAATTTTCAAACTGGAGAAGCAATCGTTAATAACCGCTGCCTGGATATTCTTGGATACACCCCTGAAGAACTTGCGCCTTTAACCAATCAAACCTGGATAGATCTGATTCATCCGGACGATTTACGTCAATCAAGGGCCATTGCAGAACGACATTTCAAAGGCGAATTAGACTATTATAAATGCGAATGCCGGTTGAAACATAAACACGGTTATTGGGTTTGGGTTCTTGATCAAGGAAGTTTGATGAGCCGGACAGCAGATGGTAAACCATGGCGTATGCTTGGCACCCAAATCGACATCACCGATCGCAAACTGGCTGAAAGTCAGCTGCAGGTCACCTTGACCGAATTGAGGGTGGCCAAAGAAAAAGCTGAAGAAAGCGACCGCTTAAAGACCGCGTTTCTGGCTAACATCAGCCATGAAATACGAACCCCGATGAATGGCATTCTCGGTTTTTCCGAGTTACTCAAAGACCCTCATCTTTCCGGTGACGAGAAGGAAGAATTTATCGGGCTTATCAATCAAAGCGGTCAACGTATGCTAAACCTCATTAATGACCTTATTGATATTTCGCGCATTGACGCCAAAGAAGCGACGCTCAATATGACAAAAACATCGCTTAACACGCTCTTGCGTGATCTCTATGCTTTTTTCAAACCAGAAGCGATCAAAAAAGGATTGAGGTTAACCTTTACGCAGGGACTCCCCGACAATGAAAGTTGGATTACAACCGATAGCGCAAGGCTGCACCAGATATTGACCAATCTTATCAAGAATGCCCTGAAATTCACCACCAAGGGGGGAATTGATTTCGGATACACCAAAAAGGATGATGTCCTGGAGTTTTATGTGATCGACTCAGGTATTGGCATACCAGCAAACAAAAAAGAGAGAATTTTTGAGCGATTCCATCAAGTGAACAACTCGTTGACCCGTGACCATGAAGGCTCAGGTCTGGGGTTAGCCATTACCAAGGCCTTCATAGAGTTGCTCGGTGGATCAATCCAGGTCAAATCCGTAGATGGTGCAGGAAGTACCTTTACCTTCACCCTCCCTTCAGGGACGTTGTTGAATAGCGATAATAGCCACCCCTAACGTATCACTTATGAGGTTAAGAATATTTGTTTTTAAGGTAAACAAGCCAATAACTGTTATCCTTGGATAACACCAGATTGTCCAGAATCATGTGCTCATAAAGCTCACAATCACCCGGCAAAGTTTTTCCATTGGATTCAATAGCTCTCTCAAGCACACTCATAACAAATCGCTCAGTCACTGCATTTTCTTCAAGGGATACCCCATAAGGCGCATAAACGTCAATAATTTCCTCCGGCCCATCCCAGCTCGTCCACTGTGGTCCCCCGATTTCGTTTTCAACATCAAGTATAATTTTTTTCAACGTAGCCTAATATTTGGGGACGTTGTTGAATAGCGATACTAATCAACCAGAACTTTTCACCCATTGCTCACCATAGAGCCTACGTCACTGCTCTCAATCAACAACAACTGCATGGCTGCCCAATCATTTTGGAGTTCTTGAAGAAAACTGGACACCATTCGGCATGGGTGGAACTTTAACTGCTTGTATCATATTTGATTTAATCGTTATAATAACATTAAGTCTTTAGTCCTGTTCACTTTTACCATTTTATCTTATCCCCACATGGCAAAAAAGCAGCACTCTATCAAGCCTGCTTCTCCTTCAGAGCTTAGCCAAATTGCAGAAGAACACCAGTATAAACAAAATCCAGGCACTCAGGACTCAGCACTGGAACTCAGCACTACTGTAATAAGTGATGTCTCCCCGGTTATACTATCCGATATCATTGAACAACAACAAACTGAAAACGAACTGCACAGGCTGACCCGCACACTCCGTGCGACAAACCAATGCAATCAGGCACTGATTCACAGCACGAATGAAATTGAATTACTGCAAAGTATCTGTGATATCGTTGTTGATGTTGGCGGTTATCGTATGGCATGGATTGGTTATGCGGAACACGACAAGGAAAAAAGCGTCCGTCCAATAGCTCAATCAGGTTTCGAGGACGGCTATCTTGAAACAGCCAACATATCCTGGGATGATACTGAATTTGGACGAGGACCCACAGGAAGCGCAATCCGCACTGGTAAACCAATAACTTCGCGAGATATCCTCAATGACCCGTTTTTGAAACCATGGCGTAACGATGCGTTCAAACGCGGCTATGCATCCTCTCAGAGCTTACCACTGAAAACAGGTCATGAGATATTTGGAGCATTGACGATCTATGCAACCCATCCGAACGCTTTTAATGCCGAGGAAACAAAGCTGCACACCACACTGGCTGAGAATCTCGCGTATGGGATTACCATGCTAAGAACTCGACAAGAACATAAAAAAGTACAGGAGGAGCTCTCCGCAAGCAATGACCGCATGCATCTCATTATGAAGGCAACCAATGCTGGTTTCTGGGAACATGAGATAAGCACCAATACCAATACCTGGTCGGATGAGGTGTGGAAACTTTACGGCCTCAAGCCCATCAAGACGGACAATACCTATGACACCTGGATCAGTACCATTATCACGGAAGACAGGGAAGCAGTTGAGCAGGCCGTTCAGGAAGCCCTCAATACTGGTGGTGAATATAGTTGCACCTGGCGAACAATCAACTCTGAGGGACAACTACGCTGGTTGCTCTCCAAGGGCAGCCCGATAAAAAATTCCAAAGGAACAATTCTACGGTATGCGGGTATCGTTCTCGATATCACTGATCAAAAGAAAAAGGAAGATGCACTGAAAGAAAGCGAAAATCGTTTCAGAGCCCTTTTTGAAGAACATGTATCCGTCATGCTGATCATCGACCCGGAAACAGGGAACATTATTGATGCTAATCGGGCAGCGGCTGATTTTTATGGATGGCCAGTTGAAACACTCAAACAAAAGCAACTCCACCAGCTCTCCATGAATCCTCCTGAATATGTAAAACGTCAAATGGAGAAATTCAATAAAGCTGAGCAAAACCATCGATCATTCAGCCATCGCCTGGCCAACGGCTCAATACGTGATGTCGATGTCTTCAGTTGTCCAATAACTTTTCATGGTAAAGCCCTGCTTTACTCGATTATTAATGACATAACCGAACGCAAGCGTGCTGAACAGGCCTTACTGTCAAGTGAAAAAAAATTCCGCTCTATTACCGAGCAGTTGGCTGAAATGGTGTTTGTTACTGACTCACGCGGATCCTTAACCTATGTTTCGCCAGCCTCTGAACAACTTATCGGCTATCTCCCTCATGAAATGATTGGCCATACCTTTACCGAATATATGGAAGATGAGGATATTTCGAGAGGCCTGGGACTCTTCCGCGAAACCCTGTTACATAATTTGAGTACCAAGATAATCGAATGGAAGTGCATCAAAAAAAACGGTTCATTTTTTTACGGAGAAGTTCACTTCCAATATTATCAGGAAAATGCATCTTCCGGAACGATTGGCTTGATCCATGATATTACAGAGCGTAAACAACAGGAAATATTCCATGAACAATACGAGCATGAACTACAGAAAAGTCAGCAGTTTCTTGCAAGCATCTACGATGAGGTCAATCACTCTATTTTTGTCGTTGATGTACGAGATGACGGAGGTTTCCGCTTTAAAGGGATTAATCCAGTGCATGAAAAACTGACGGGTATTAAAAATGAGGATATCATAGGAAAAACACCCGAAGAATTTCTTGATCCGGAAGTTGCCGAAACCGTCACCCATAACTATGCAGCCTGTATTCGTGAAGGAAAAACCATACAGTATGAAGAGGCTTTGCCGTTCCAGGGCAAAATAACCTGGTGGGAAACTGTGCTGAACCCGGTTCGCGATAATGCTGGCCATATTTATAGAATTATCGGCACCAGCAAAAACATCACCGAACGGAAACAGGCTTATGCTCAGCTTAGTAAAATGAGTGCTGCTGTAGAACAAAGTCCAGCTGTTGTGGTCATTACCGATCCTCGCGGCAATATAGAATATGTCAACCCGATGTTTACCAAACACACAGGGTATTCGGCTGAAGAAGCAATCGGAAAAAACCTCCGTCTTCTCCAGTCCGGTCTGGTTCGCAAGGCACTCTATAAAGAGCTCTGGCAGACCATTCTTTCTGGCAAGGTGTGGCGTGGCGAACTGCAGAACAAAAAGAAAAACGGTGAACTCTATTGGGAATCAGTTGTCATTGCAGCCATTGTGAATACAAAAGGATTGATAACTAATGTTGTTGCGGTCAAAGAAAATATCACCGAACAGAAAAAAATGCTCGATGAACTCATCGCCTCCAAAGAAAAAGCAGAAGAGAGTGACCGTTTAAAATCAGCGTTTCTGGCAAATATCAGCCATGAAATACGCACCCCCATGAATGGCATTCTCGGTTTTTCAGAACTGCTGAAAGAACCTCAGTTATCCGGTGAAGAAATGGCTGAATATATCGACCTTATTCAAAAGAGCGGCCAGCGCATGCTCAATCTCATTAATGATCTCATTGATATTTCGCGTATTGATGCCCAGGAAACCAAATTACAGGTAACCAAAACACCTCTCAACGATCTTTTGCATGACCTCCATGCGTTTTTCAAGCCTGAAGCTGAAACCAAAGGTTTGCGTTTTACCTGTACAACAGGTCTGTCTGACAGCGAAAGCATTATCACAACCGATAGTGTCAAGCTCAACCAGATACTGACCAACCTCGTCAAAAATGCCCTGAAATTTACCCGTAAGGGAGGTGTAGATTTTGGCTATACCAGGAAAGATGGTACTCTTGAGTTTTATGTCATCGATTCAGGTATCGGTATTCCCGATGAGATGAAAGAGAAAGTATTTGACCGCTTCCGCCAGGTAGACAACACCTTAACCAGAGGTTATGAAGGCGCAGGGCTCGGATTGAGCATAACCAAAGCATTCGTTGAAATTCTTGGTGGCACAATATGGGTAGAATCCGTTGAGGACGCAGGAAGTACTTTTTTCTTTACTCTCCCGTATAATCCTCAGAACCCAGCATTCACAACTCAGCACTAAGCACTCTTGTTCTCAGAACTTATCATTCTCCATTCTCATCGCTGAAGACGACCCCGGTAAGTACACTTCTGCTTACAAAAAGCCTTAAGAGGGACAACATCCCGAAATCAATCTCATCCAAGGGGACGTTGTTGAATAGCGATAGTAGCAAGCAAAAGCTGCTGGAACATGCCAAAAAGCCTCGACGTTCAGAAACACCGGCAAGAAACATAGTGTTATCTGGAAAACGAGATTAGGTATGGGTTCGGCTGGCGCAGAAGAGTATGGAAATAATGGTTGTTGTGATTATCTTCTGCCAAAAGGTTGCATGGCGTCTTATTTGCTGACGTTAATTTTTGCCCCCTTTATTTGTTTCTGATGAATAATGCTGACTGTAAAATCACAGCAAAGAACAATCCCTTTAAACATCATGTCAGGAAAACCATTACGAAGACAGCTGTTCGCTACGCTTATTATAGTACTCTCAAGCATATCCCCTTCCTTATCACAACTCCATGCGTCTGAATCTGTTGCTCTGGCGAAAGAAGAATCCAGCGAACTCGATCTCTCTGCCACCAAAGCCCTTTTTGACAGTCATTCGGCATGTTTTGTCGATGCACGTTCCGAGTATGAGTATTACAAGTCACATATCAAAGGAGCCATTTCTCTTTCGGACAGCAGGTTTGACGAGCAGTTTCCTGATTTCAGGCAAAACAAAGCCATTGAAAGCCTTATTGTGGTCTATTGCACTGAGCACAGTTGCGGAAAGGCCAGGCATGTTGCTAAAAAACTGATGAAAAATGGTTACAGAAATGTCAGGGTTTTTTCAGGCGGTCTGATCGAATGGGCTCATGCAGGTTTCCCAATTGAAGGATGAGCTTCCATTGAAGCAATGCCTTGCCATATCATAAACAAGGAAACACAAGATGCCTATGACAAAATTTGGCTTTCCACCAGCATTAATCACAGCACTGAGATTGATGCTCGGTGCTTTTTTCATCATGTCAGGATTAGAAAAACTCCTGGATCTGAAGTTTTTCGGTCTTATCATCGCCGAATACCAGATTCTGCCCTCATTTCTTATCCCCTCCATTGCGCTCCTCGTCTCCCTTTGTGAACTTCTGTGCGGTACCATGCTTCTCATCAACCTGTTCGCGCGGTTCAGTTCCACGGTAATGCTCTGCATGATGGTTATCTTTATCGCCGCCATGATAAACAATATAATGAGAGGACTCAATCACGACTGCGGTTGCTTCAAGCTCCTATCCCAATGGTACAGCCTCAAAGAGGAGATCGGTATCGTTCCGATTATCAGAGACATCCTGTTGTTCATCCTGTTATTGAAGATTCGGGACGTTGTTGAATAGCGATACTTCCCCAAACTTATCCCCCTTTTCTCACCATAGAACTCACAGCACTGGTCGTCACCCCCAGCTGCCTTGCAGACTCTGCAAAAGACAATCCATACTCTTGAACAAATTTTTGAGCAAGACTCTTTCTCAATGCCGACAACGATCCACTTCGGCTTCCTGAACGAAAAAATGCTACACTGACTCCGGCGTTCTTGCAAACAGCAGTAATATCCTGTTGCACTAATTCCAGCCTTTCCCCTGCACTGATCTGCTGTTCGACATCCCGTTCAGCCTCTGCGAGCAGCGATTTGACAAAGTCCCCACTGCCGAGAATCCTTTCATCTCCCAATTCCTTCAGCCCTTGTTGTCGCATAGACTGGACATTCGACCAACCACCATGGGAACGGACCAACCCGCCTCCCGAGAGTTCCGACTCACGATCAATGCCAATCTCTTCTTCAAGAAACGCAAGGTATGCTTTTCTCGCCTTCCCCTCCGTTCTCCCGAAAAACTGCAGTACATAATCTCGATCGAGCCAGTCATGTACGATACGCTTCATCAGCACAGAATGACTACACCAGGGATATCGTGCAAGCTCGTCAATAGAGCCGACAATACCGGCTTTAAAAGGATTTAGATGGATATAAGCGATAAGCTTGTAGAAATATGCTTCCTCTTCACAGATAATCGACTTGTACCGGTTCTGAAAGAGATAGCCGGATCTGTTATGGCGGCGGTTGAAATACTGAGCATAACCTGAAAGCAGACGGCGCATGTAGGTTGCAAGTCCGCCCTTTCCGCTTTTGAGCAGAATATGCAGATGATTGGTCATCAGCGCGTATGCATAGACGGATGTACCGGAATCCTTCGCCAGCTTTCCCATACGACGCACAACCTCTATCCGGTCATCATCATCGCTGACAATAGCTCCGCGCTCAATTCCACGTATAATCACATGATGCAAGGCGCCAGGAGCATCAAGTCTCGGCCCCCTTGGCATAAACTTTTCCCGTTCATTCTGATTAATTGAAAGTATTTATAATGTAATTAAAGATATCAACTTTCTCTACTGAACTACGTCAAACAAATCGAAAAAAACTCTATTCTGAACCCAAGCAAAGCAATTAATCAAGCTGGTTGCACAGAAGCATTGTCATAGGGATGATTGCATTCCTAAAAATATTGGCAATAAAATTCTTGTATCTACCCTCTTTTTCAGGCAATAAGAAGACAACAACTGGCTTTTATACCCTGAGGAACTACTAATACCTCCTCCGTTGCCTGTTGATGAAAGTGAATTTGTCAATACGCGCATTTGGCTTTACCAGTCTTAACCACAATGGAGAGAGGTGCTTGCGCAGCATGGATCGGCGCAGGGTATAGGTATGGTAATGCTTCATCAAACCAAGGTAAGAGTTGATGTGGCTCTGGAAAGCGGCTCGTTCTTCATGATAAGGTTTGTGCCTTTGCGCTATACTGTTATACGTCAACAGAGCGCTGTAAAAGTTGCCTTTGGTGCGATTTACGACATAGATTCTCCTTGGCTTGATGATAACGCCGAGGTAGTTGACCCCTTGCGAGTAATGCTCAAGGAAAATTTTATGCGGGTGAAGCGTTAATCCCAGTTCCCGTTGCAGATAAACTCGGATGATCGGCAGCAAAGAGTTCAAAAATGCCTTATTTCGATGAACAGCGACCATATCATCAACGTAGCGACCATAATATCGCAACCCGAGTGTGTGTTTCATGAAATGGTCAAAGATATTGAGGTAGAAGTTGGCAAAAACTTGGCTGGTCAGGTTGCCAATCGGCAAACCGCACCCCGGACGGGAGTGAAAAAGGCTTTTATCGTCCGGTAAGCCTTTCCAGTTTGCACGTCTCCCTTTGATAATGCAATTGGCTGCCGGATCGTAAAAAATAACCTTGCGGCATAGCTCAAGAAGAAACGGGCGATCAGGAAGATGGTAGTTCGCTCTAACAAACAGCTCCAGTTGATGGTAAAGGCGCTTACGATCGATACTCATGAAAAATCCCTTGATATCAATCTTTAAAATCCAGCAGTCACGGCTGTAGTTTCGTGAGCATTGTCGGATAAACCGGTCAAGGCGCTCAATGCCTTTATGCGTTCCTTTCCCTTTGCGGCAAGAGTAGCTGTCGGCGATAAACTCTTTTTCAAACAATTCGTTGAGTTTATTGATAATGAGATGGTGCACCACACGGTCACGAAAGTCAGCAGCAAATATTTCCCGTTTAACCGGCTTGTCGACAATAAAGGCAATAGAGTTCCCAGGCTGATAGCTGCCATTATTGATTTCCTCACAGAGATCAACCAGATTGTGCTCGTAATCAAGTTCAAAAGCCATAGCATTCTGCGTCTTTCGTTTGTGGCGACGACAGTTTTCGTAAGCCTCAAAAAGCTCAGCAAGAGAGATCGGTTCTGGTGGAAAAAGTTCAAATTGCAATGGCGAAGGTTTTGTCATGTATAACGCCCGGAGAAGTTCTCATCCGGGCGATACACTTGCTTGTTCAAAACCCCGGACAGGACGAACCCGCCCCTTGTTGTTCTTGTTGTTGTAGTTCTGGTTCCCGTTACCGAAATTCTGTTTCCATGCGTTGTTCGCATTGTTCTCCGTAGAACTCCAGTAGTTGTTGTCCACAAAACCGCCAACAGCACTATCGCAAAGATGTTCGCATACACTAAAAGCGCTTTCAGTGCATTTTCCTTTACTGCGCCCCGATCTTCAATGTTGTTCTTCGTTCGGCGCTCAGTCTCTTTGCCGCTTTTGAACAAAGCCTTGCTCGCTTCCGTCAGCCTTGACCAACAGAATTCAGGCACCTCTCACCATCCCGGCATTTCGCCATCCGGTGATTTGTTTCCCAATCCCGTCCATGAGCCCTGCAATTTCAGCCTGCTTTTTCATGGGCAGAATTTTCAGGTCAACACATAATCGCACCTCCAGTTTAAGGATTTCAAAATCGTCAAGAAAGAGCTCAAGATACTCCGTCTTGCTTTTGGCTTTATTGGCCCTGTAGATACTCCTGACCAACACCAGGCTGTCACGCTTGAGATCCTGGCCCAGGGTGTACTTGTATTCACGCGGAAAATCCTTGGTATACTCAAAGATTTTAAGAATCAGGGAGTAGACATCACGGTAGACCGGTAAATCGTAATAGAGTGCCATACCATAAAAATATTTTTAACAGGGGGCAAAAGCCCCCTGTACCCCCAGAGGTTAATTGTTGAATAGATAAATAGTTAAAAAGCCCGGACAGGACGAACCCGCCCCTTGAAGTACTGGATGAAGTAGTACTGGTCCCCGTTACCGAAACTCTGTAACCATGCGAGGAATGCATTGAACTCCGAAGAACTCCAGTAGCTGTAGTCCACAAAACCGCCAACAGCACTTCTGTTAAGATAGAGTTGGTTAAGCTCACTCTGGCTTGGCAAAAACCAGTCATCATAGCCACCACCACGATATGCTCTTGCAACTGCTGCTGCACTGTTAGGAAAAGCTGCGGCAGGATATTTTGCGAGTATTTTATCTGTATTGTCTTTGCCATCACCGACCTGTATGCTGGTGTTGAACAACGCCTGAGAGGCATAATCGCTTTTGTTCTCATTTTCGTATTGGCCGGTACTCCAGCGGTAGTATCCTGTAACAGACACTTTGTCCCAAGCGTCAGTGTATATAGTTTTTATGTCTTCTTCGGCGGCAATCAGGCCATGCTGCTCTCCATCAACGTAACCGGTATCACCTGGTTGGAGTATATAAGCGATTTTCCCCCCTTGAAAATAAGTGCCGATTTTTTCAAGGTCATCATTGTGAGTTCGAGAAAGTTTAAGAAGTGAAAATAAATTAATAGTATAATAGGCTCGATTCCAATTCGCGGCTTTTTGAATCCGATAAAGCTCCATCTCTTTTGCCTCCCTGAAATCGGCAGAAAAAAGATCTGCGCCATCAAAATTAGCTCCGCCAATATTTGTTCCCTGGAGATTTGCAGCGTTAAGGTGTGCATTTTGTAAATGAGCCCTCTTGAGGTTCGCACCCTGAAGGCTGGCATTTTGAAGATTGACGTTCCGAAGATTTGCTCCAGCAAGGTTCGCACCCTGAAGATTGACGTTGTTCATGTCTGCACCTTCCATATCAAGGCCTTGCAGCCAGGCTCCCTTAAGATCTTCCCGCGGAAGATTGAGTGGACGACGGAATGATTTAGAAACAGATGGAAGGTTGACCATGAAGGCAACGAACACTCCTGAGACTACCCATCGGGGCAAATTCCAAAACCACCGTTTTGAAGGAACATTGACTATAAAAGCAACAAGCCGGCCGAAGGCTCCCCATCTGGACAAAATCCAACACAACCATCTTGATCTTGATGTAGATTCTGATTTGGAATCAGGACAACGATTGATCTGCAGAAAAAGCAGTAAGATGGTGACAATGGAGGCAAAACCAGAAAACCAAAGAATGGACTCCTTGAGGGCAAAAGCCTTATACGCCATAATCCACAAGGTCAGCGGCACGAACCAGTAAAAAACGAGATTGGTGAAAAAGCGTGGTAGACGCTCTTTAAAGCTGAAAAGAGCAGGAATGCTCTCGATTGTTGCGTCACCGAATTTCTCCGATTTATCGTTAAGAAACTCCCGTCTTCTTTCCAGTTTCAGCCAGTGTCCGTAAACAATGTGAAGATAGACGGCCAGGATAACAAGCAGAAAAGGAGCAACCCAAAGAAAGCTCTGAAAGGAGATGGAGGTGCCACCCACCGGCGTTTGAATGGTTGTGTTCGCAACAATAAGCGATTTATCGGACTCCCCAATAACCTTGAGCAAACAATAGAACCCGACACCGAGAAGCGCAAACATCGTTTTATTGATCGTTTTTGCGTAACTCTCATGCAGTTGCCCGACAACATCCAAGTGACGTTTATCTTCTTCTGGCACAGGATACCACCAGCAGCGAGGCCATCTATTTCGGTCAGTGATTCTTGCACGTTTTCTTTTAAGTATCGAGTCCGGCATGATGTTCTGTTTAATCATGATGAGGCGCACTCCCGATAATGCAATATCAGCCCGATAATGCATCTTTCAAAACCAATTTAAAAGTATATTGCTCCAACAATCAACACCCATATAATTTGGTCACGGAAATGCCATTATGGTATATTTCTGAAACGAAAACAGGGAGGAAAATGGAAAAGAAGTATGATGTAGGCTGCGATTTTTTACGTGAAAAGGTTATAGCGGCAATTTTTTATGGATTCCGTACCGTCAAAAATCCCGCATCCGTAACTGTTCATCCTGAACTCATGGCGAGGATAAGGGATGATTTTAAAAATAAAGTGGTTGCACCGAAAAATGTTGATGATGCGGAATTTTTTTTTGGACTGCCGGTAATTGAGGATGCGACAAAAGAGAAGGATTACATCACTGTAAATTAACCTCTTCGAAGAAGGTAATCACACAAGCAAACCGAACCACCTTCTCCGCCGGAAAAGAGCCACCGATCGGCTGCACTTGGTCGATAAGAGTAATAAAAATATCTCAACCTATACGTTCAAACGACCGATGCAAACCCCGATGTATCTCAGCACTCAGCACTCGCCAATCTCTTTCTATAGTTTCAAAAACTTGCGCAGCTTTGGTTTTATAACAAAATTGTAAACGGCAAAACGTACTGCGGTGTTCAAGCCCGCTTTTTGGAGAGTATCTTTAATGCGATCCCCAAATCGGTCACAAATTTCTTCACGAATTTTCTCTGGCATTCCCTCCAACTTCATATTGTTCAGACTTTCGTCAATGGGGTCAACTGTCTCAGGCGTGAAATTGAGTTTCCCCAGTGGACATGCAGAGTCTTTCAAGAAAACCTGAGCCTTTTTGCGACCTACATCATAATCATGTTTACGATATCTCAAATCAAAGAAGCCAGCAAAAGCAAACATGTCCGAACTTGCAAGCTCTGTATCCTTAGCAGTAATGCCAAGGATTTTCATTTCATCCTTGTCAGCAAGGTTAGCCGCCTTTTCCAGGGTCAGGATTGAATCAATCAGTGCCTCCTTGGCATTGGCTGAAAGTGATGAGAGTTCTTCAGCAAACAGGATTCTGAGGCGTGTACGATTTTTATTGATCTCATTCTGACTGCCATCACTTGTGCCGAAAAGCGCAGCCAACAGATTTTTTGTTCCATCGTTAAGCGTTTTTGTAAGTTGCTTTGCATCAGGTGAATCCCCCGTTAGCATCACTGCAAGCCCCTTCGCCCGCGAGTTCAACAGATCAATCTGAGCATTTACTTTATCCGCCATAACCCAATCCTGGAATCGACCTTGATTGAAGATAGCCGATATCAGTTGCATCGTAAATGGAATAAAATCCGCCTTTTCCGCAGTGAAATCGGTTGAAGCAACAGATTTTTTTTCACCCGGGGAAACAAACAGATAATAACGATCAGCGGTATCTATATGCCCTGGGTCCAACTTGTCAACGAGCGTCTTGGCTAACCCTAACGGCTCATTCTGGAACGTACCTCCGTCAGTATAGCAAAACGCTTCAGACTCAAGTATCGGTGTCTCTGGTTTTGGAAAAAGGTATTCACGGGGGCTGCGTAAAACTGTTACGGGCTTAAACGCAAAAGGAAAAGCACCGCACGAAACAGCCGCATTTCTTAACGCCTCCCAATATTCAAGCGTATCGTCTGTCGAAATGTTATCAATCTCGGCAATCAATTCATCCTGAAAACGGGTATAAATGAACTTTCCATTCGGAAGGATCGGATGGCTGTAGTCCACACCATTCAGATTGGCAAGAGCCAGTCCAAGCCATATCTTGTTAGCCGATGCCGCATGCTTTAACCGAACAGGATCAAGGTGACTCGCATAACGTGCCGTAATGTAGTTTCTTGAGATTTCTTCAACAAACTGCGATGAAAGAATTGATTTACTCCTACTGTCTCCAGGACGCTCCTGAAGCAAATCCATAATATTTACCTTGGCCACCCATGGCGCAAAGAGAGAGTTGGAATAGGCACCCTCCAGCGAACTGGCCTCAAACATCAATTTCTGGGCACAAATGGTAGCAGTCATACCGCCAGCTGACGCGCCCGTTAGGACATCAATTTCAATGCGATTAGGATCATTTTCTGGCAGGGCGCTGTTATGCTCGCCAATAGCTCGGATGATCTCATACATAACTCCAGCCTCAAAACTCCCAAGCGAAACCGCACCCGAGACTGTGATTGCTAATTTCTTTGTCATTCTCCCCCCTTGTTTATTTGAAGACATGATAAGGGTCAATAAGACGATAGCCTTTATCCATCGTCAGCCAATCAGTACGTCCAAAAATGATATCGCAGATCTCCCTTTTGTGATAGATGTCAATAGAGGCTGCAAGATAAACCTCGAGGGACTCCTTATAGGGGGAGCAGAAGTCGATACCCGAGTCAGCATCTTGCTGCGCCTCAAGGCGCTTTTTTACACATCCGCCGCCACAGATCGGAAAAACCCGACATTCCAAACATTCGGAATTCAGGAAAGGATCGCCCACCGTTCGATAACTTGAAGCTATTCCGTTGCGCTCATCCGGTTTGCTGCTGAAAACAGAGCCTGCGATCATACTTTTCCGGCCAACATCTTTCCAGCATTTATACAATTCGCCATTAGGGGCAACCACGTAACCGTGATCCATGCTGGCCATACAGGTGTTCAAAGCTTGGCTGTCCGGGTAAAACCCTCTTTCTGGCACAATATCGTTTTCATGATACCCACGAACAATAAAATCAGCCCACTCATCCCTCCCCATCTCCCCTATCTCGGCATCAGCCCTGCAGTGTGTCGTGCTAAGTCGATATGGATATACCGTGAGAGGTTTATTTTTATAACGGTCGAGAAGTTCAGAACGAAGGCCAGAGAATGCTGTTCGATTGCTCCTGTCAATATTAACCCTGATAGAGCAGGAACCGTTATAAGATGAATTCATCAGTATATCGAGATTTTCAATAATCCTCCTATAGGTTGATGCGCCGCTTTTCAAAGGCCTTCGTCTGTCATGTGTAGAAGCCGGCCCATCCAGCGTCACTTGCACATTGGTAATTTTAAGCCGGTTCAGCTTTTCAGTTTTTTCTCGATCAAGAAGGTAGGCATTGGTGACAAGCGACGCACAATCATAGTTTGGAAAGAGATCAAGAAACCGTTCCGTAAGGGTTTCGACAACCTCGAACGCCATGGTCGGCTCGCCGCCATACCAAGTAATGGAAAGTTTGCGGCACGCCTCATGCCTTTTGATGAAATCGATGAGTCTGCCAATTGTCTCCAGACTCATGACGGTGCTGTCACTCTGGCTGAGTTCATAGCAGTAGGCGCATCGAAAGTTGCATTGAAGAGTCGGACAGATGCAGAGAACCAGTTGAGATGCGTCAGCACACTTCTGATCGCGCATCTCCCGTTTCCGCATCAGCATTCGAACTTCATCCCGTTTATCGAGAATAAACCCGTTTTGATCCAGCGTTTCCATGAAATCCTGATCATCCTCATAGCCGGAATACCCTCCTCCACTCCTGATAGACTCAATCAGGCGAGAATGCGGTTCGTCATATTGAAGAAGCCGGCCAGATAAAGCGTTGTAGAGAAAATAGCCATAACGCTCAGCATAAAACGGCCTATTGTAAATTGACCATGATTTCATGACGTGTTCAAGCAAAGAGATCACTCAGGCTTTTTCTCGGTTATATTCTTTGATATCTTTTCAATGACACTCGGTATTAAGGATTCAGAAAAGCCAGCAACGATAGAAACGATAATTACATTCCACTCATTCTTGAGAGATAATTTGTTGAGATTGATAATGTCACTATGGACAAGCGCATAAGCGACAACACCCGCAATACATGCAAGCAAAACTCGTTCCATGCCGAACATCAAATACAACGCCGATTTTGAATACTCTTCGAACTTGAATTTTTTTAATCCTGAAAATATTGAAAGCGAACCGCCTAAGCACGAACCCAGCAACACGCAGGTCACAGGCCATAAAGGAGCACCGCGCTGATCCGACCAAGCCAGGTAAAAAGCTTCGAAAGAGATCATTGCGGTTGAGAGCAATGTCGGCAGCAAATAAAATATGCGGTTGACGGTGACCTGCTGATACTCGTCGTTTATTTTGTGGATAAGCTCATCAAACTCCCTATTTCCATCATCTTTATCGGATGAGAGAACAGTCGCGAGTACATGTGCCACGCGAGTTTTCATCACTCCAAGATTCGCAGACCTGTAAAGAAGCCCAATTGCCTCGAGATATTTCTGGTTTACCTTATTATATCTTTCAGCCAGTTCATGTTCGCGTTCATCGGTACGGCCATCGATAGTCACTCGCAACCTTTCACTAATATCCGGATGATCAATTTCATAAATAGCAAATTCACTTCCCGAAGCCAGAACTTGGATAATAGTGTTTCCTAAATCGTCTTTTCCTCCTGCATGTAAAGCTTTAATGCTTTTCTGCTGTTCTACCTTTTCGCCCATAGATCTCCCAAAGGATAACTTTGAACTCAACGTATTCGACTCATCTGAAACAGTAACCTCTTGCTCCGGCAACACCGACTCAACCTGACTACTATTGACGGAGCAATAAAATAGCTATTCATTCAAACCATCTTAGGAGCAGGATGATATTGATAACAACTGCTTTCGTTCCAGAGTAAACGCCCCCCTGAATCGGGAGTCTCACACTTCTTAAAACCGGAGTTGAAGGTTGCTGCCACTTCCCTGAAGTCATCGATTGTAACACCATACCCATTTGACGTTGCAAACGTCAACCGTTCTTCGATTGTGCTGCACTTCACGACATCATCCTTCATACAGGGATTTTCAAGGACATCCTGCATAAACGCCTTTACCTGTTCAATAGACATATCGCCTCCGTGAATTTTTAAGTTGATAATATTGTCAGCCCACCCTATAACACTTGTAGAAATGCCTTGAAGCTAACGGAATAAATGCTGGTAAATTAATCTTCCTCTGATTCTGCCAAGAAGCGCTTTATACGAAGGCAAACGAATACATCGGAATAAACAACAGATAAATTCTAATGCAACCGAGCGGATAATGAAGTTCAGTGTTTGGACGACACAAAAACTACAATTGATTAAAATTTAAAGATTTTTCCATTCATATCATAGGGGACGTTGTTGAATAGTGATACTAACAAAACAAAACTTAGCCCAGCAGACCGCGACATCAACCACTCCCCTCAGTGCGGCGAGCGAGAAAAATGCGCGAAAGACAAGCCAAGTAACGAGAGTAGATTGCCAATGTGAAGCAAAAAAATCAGTTACTTTTCAAGCCGCAACAATACCACTGTAAAACGGCGAAGGAACTCTTGGATAAACACGATAGACATGCCGGAATATCTCTTCCGCTTTACTCTGAACCTCTTTTTCACTATAGCACTCCAGTGGCAACCCTGTATTGTCGCTCCAGAGAAAATCCTGAATCGCAATTCGGACAGCATCACGGGCTGACTCTTTTTCCTGCCAGTGATCGATTTTGAGTTTTTCGGCTTTCAGTTTTTCAAGCAACTCTACCGCCACTTTCTTGATTCGTTTACTCTCCTGTGGTGTCAGCGTCTGCTTCTTCAGCAGATCAAAAATGGCCAGAGACTCATCAACCAGTTCAAATTTCTTCAAAACAGCCATAAAAACAACAATCATCTCTTCATGGCGATTTCCTTCCCGAAAACCATTTCAATAAGGCCTGACGCCACTCTTGCCAGCATAACACTCATAAAAGCACTAAAGAATTTGCACCAATGTAACAGAGTTTCTCTTGTCAAGAGCTTGAAGAATTGGAACCATTTTTTATTATGCTACATTGTGAATTAAAAAATTCATGTGATTTTCCTTGCCAGACAAACCAATCAATGAGAGCAACCATGTCAGACGAAAGGAACGAAAGAGACATATCTTTGGAACAGTACGAGGAAGTGATCAGACTTTCTGCGTATTACCTCTGGGAATGGAAAGGAAGAAAAATCGGATCAGATGTCGAAGACTGGCTTGAAGCAGAAGAGTGGATGAAAGACTGACCGCCTTCGGTATTTCTGTTACAGAATTGCAAACAAAGCCAAACCCAACAAAATCCAGCTTGCCTCTCGTTATATTGTTAACATGGTTCTGTAACTCTCAACGATAAACAAGGTTCAGCTTATGCCCTTCGAACTTTAATGCATTGGCTTACAGGGCTTCACCGTCAGATTTGGATGATAGTATTGCAAGACAAACATTCCGTTCTTAAACAAGTTGATTATGAAAAAGGGCATCTGGAACGAAATTGTTTACCGTCTGGTGGACAAAGGAATAAAAGAAGATAGCACAGCCCTTTACAACCTGCACCTCAAAACAGATTGCGATAGCAACCTCACCTCATTGGAGTGGCAAAATCTGATACAACACCTTTACGATGAAGCCGAAAAGCATGGCTTGGATGAGACTGTCGATAATGCATACATAGAACGAAGCTATAAAGGAATACTGACCAGATAGGAAAGGGGTACAGAGCAGTGCTGTTCTGCACTCTTGCGTTAGAGGCTGTGGTTGATGTATGCGTCAATTGATGGGGTGGGGATATTTGAGCCTCAACACAAGATAGCCAAGCTGATGGCTATAGCTATGATGTGTAAAATATGAGGTTCAACCTTATGATTTATGGTTTCTTTTTTGATTTCCAAGGCTTCAGGATGGAAACAAATACAGTGATAATGAGTACCATTACCTGAGCGGTGCCGTAAATCAGGTTCATCTGCTGGTTATAGAGGTATGCGGGGTTCTGTAATGATGCAATGCCGATTCTTCCGGAGATATCCATCATTGATGTTTCCCACGGTCCGAGGAAAAAGGTACCGAACACAATCGCGGTTACGGTCACGATCCATTTGAAGGTGAGCCAGTTGTGCCTAAAGAATCCCCAGTTGCTGAATATAGAATAAAGTAACCCGGTCAAGAGGCTTCCAATGGCCCCGGGTACGACCACGATCAACATATCGATATGATGGATGCTCCTGTTTATTCCGTACAGAACGTTCCCCTCAGTAACTCCATCTTTCAGGAAGTAGAGCGCCAGTAGAGAAACTGCGCCTCCGATCCAGCAGGCAGCGGCAATGAGGTGAAACCCCTTAAGCCATTTCAACCCTTTCGATGTTAATTTTTTCATACCTATGTCATTTGAATTTAAGCGCCTTTTGTTCTGCTCCATCTTTCATGACTCAAAAAATACAAAGTTATTTTCTGAAGAGAGAGACTCTAATAAATTAAAGAGGAGCGATGGAGGAGAGGTAAAACCGTTTGCGGCAAGGTCGACCACAGTTATTTTGATTAGTTAGGGTTTAACATTTTCCTGCGCGATCCGTAGTTGCCTGCTTTTGCGGTCACGGAGCGCTGCACACCGTCCTGCGGGTTCCATTTGTATATCACTGCTGGCTTTGTTTCCCTTGAGATTACAAAAAGGTGGGTTAAGACCCCTTTTTATTATAACCTGCGCTGGCGGTTGACTCATCAATAGAGAATAGATTTTTGATAGGTATATTAATCGTAATACGCTTTCTGATTTCCTACTATAAGTGAACAGCATAAGTATGAATGTCGAAAATAATGACGACACCAACTTCAATTTTGAAGAACACTATCACACGCTTCAAGCTGTCTTTGATACCAATGAGCCTTCGTTTGTTATAGATCGCAATGGTATAATTCTTGAAACAAACACGGCTTTTGTTGCACGGTTTGGCAAGCAGGTCCATGAATGCATCAATACAAACGCTTTTGATTTAATTTCTCCTGAACTGGTAAGTACCAGGAGAGAAAAAGTTGAAGAAGCCTTTCGCACCGGTAAAATTGTCACGTTTGAGGATGAAAGGGAGGGACGCTTTCTTCTTAATACCGTTACCCCTATAGCTGATAGCAACAACAAAATTACAGCACTTCATATTTCCAGTCAGGACCTGACTGAGCTTAAAGTTGCTCAAAAGGAATCGCAAAACCAGCAGATTTTCAGCAGTGCTCTGGTCGATGCAATTCCGGGAGCCTTCTATATGGTTAATTCCGAAGGACGGTTCGTTCAGTGGAATGCATACGAGCGGGACATTGTCGTAGGAAAGCCTGAGGGTGAAATGGAGAAAACCTTTGTCATTGAAACCATTCATCCGGATGACAGATCGATGGTAACCGAAAATATGCTGGATATTCTGGAACAAGGCAATGAAGCATCAGTAGAAGTAAAAATCCTGATGCATGGTGGCCCGGAAGTTCGTTGGTTTCAGGCGACAGGAAAAAGAATTATCATCAATGAAGAGAAGTTTATTATTGGTATTGGAATTGATATCAATGAACACAAACTTGCCGAAGACAATGCGTTGCAACAGAGCGAAGAGCGTTTCAGGTCAATGTTTGAGAAGCATTCCGCCGTGCAATTGATCATTGATCATGATTCATCCAGAATCATTGATGCCAATCATGCAGCTGCAAAATTTTATGGCTGGCCGGTTGAAGAGCTTCGTAGAATGTCGATGCAGGACATCAATATCCTTTCAGCTGAACAGGCAAAGCAGGATATCGAAAAACAAAGCCTCTCTGGACAAGTACCTTTGTTATTTAAGCACCGCAGGGCTGACGGTTCTGTTGGCGATGTGGAAATTTTACGCCAGATCATCAATATTAACGGTAAAGATCTTTCCTATGCTATCATCAATGACGTAACCGAACGCAAGCAGGCTGAGATAGCACTTAAAAAAATGAGTGTGGCCGTAGAGCAAAGTCCAGCCGTTGTGGTCATGACCGATCCTGAGGGCAACATCGAATACGTCAACCCGAAGTTCACAGAGCACACTGGGTATACTTTCGAAGAGGCAAAAGGGCAAAACTCCCGAATTATTCAGTCAGGCCTGATGCCGAGATCGCTCTATGAAGATCTCTGGAAAACAATTCTTGCCGGCAATATCTGGCGTGGGGAGCTGCAGAACAAAAAGAAAAACGGTGAGCTTTTCTGGGAGAGAGCCGTTATGTCGGCGATTCGGAATCCCGATGGAGTAATAATCAATTTTGTTGCAGTCAAGGAAGATATCACCGAACAGAAAATGTTAACCGATGCCCTGATTGCCGCCAAAGAAAAGGCCGAAGAAAACGATCGTTTGAAATCAGCGTTTCTGGCCAATATCAGTCACGAGATACGCACACCCATGAATGGCATTCTCGGGTTTTCAGAGCTTCTGATCGACCCTCAGTTATCGAACGAGGAGCAGGCAGAATATATTCAGCTTATGCATCGAAGCGGCCAGCGCATGCTCAATCTCATCAATGACATCATCGATATTTCACGCATTGAAGCCGGTGAAACAATGGTGCAGGTAGCAGAAACATCGGTAAACGAACTCTTACACGATGTCTATTCATTTTTTATGCCGTTAGCCGAAGCAAAAGGGTTACGGTTGAGCTGTCAGGCAGGACTGCCTGACAGCGAAAGCATCATCATAAGCGACCAGATAAAGCTCAGCCAGATACTGACCAACCTTGTCCAGAATGCCCTCAAATTCACTCATTCCGGGAGCATTGCTATCGGCTATTACAGAAAAGGCACCATGCTCACCTTTTCTGTAAGTGATACCGGTATCGGCATTCCCTATGACATGCAAAACAGAATTTTTGATCGCTTCCTTCAGGTCAATAACTCCTTGACACGAGCTCATGAAGGCTCTGGTCTGGGCTTAAGCATTTCAAAAGCATATGTGGAAATGCTTGGAGGCACTATATGGGTTGAATCAGAAGAAGGAAAAGGATCTAAGTTCATTTTCACTGTTCCCTATAATCCTCTCAATACCAGTATACCAGAGTACCTCTTGCCACCTGCTGAGCAAGTTCAAACATTCATTCCTGCGTCCAGCATAACCATCCTCATAGCCGAAGATGACGATGTAAGCAGTTTCTTACTGAACAAGACCCTGAAAGGCGAAAACATAACGTTGCTTCATGCCGGCAACGGCTTGGAAGCCGTGGGAATGGTAAAAAACCATCCCGAAATTGAACTGGTACTTATGGATATAAAAATGCCGGTGATGAATGGCTATGAGGCCACACGGCAAATAAAACAGATGCGACCAGAGTTACCCGTCATTGCCCAAACTGCATTTACGTCGAAAGAAGAGATGGTAAAAGCTCAGGAAGCAGGCTGTGTCAGCTTTATTACCAAACCCATCAGAAAAAATGACATGCTCGGTTTAGTAAAGAAACTTCTCCATCGTTAAGCAGTGAAAATTTGGTTAAAAATATGTATCCCATCAGGCAACAAGCTGTATGTCATACCAGTCAAGGGTTGGATGAGTGGTTATCCCTATGGTCGCCACCAGTATGGATGATCCTGCTCCACTGCCATCAGCATCGTAATAAAGGTTACCTGTTGTTGTGTTATAAACAATTCTGTCAGTGGAATCATGTCCTGCGACCGCCCATGCACCAGACCAGAATGCAGTTTCTGTCCAGGAAGAAATTGTAGTAAACACAGCCTTACTGAATTGAAGAATATCAAGAGCATGGACAAAATCAGTGACAGTGTCATGATTTGTCCAGGCATTTGGTGTTGTATTAAAAACAAACTTGTCTATACCCATGCCGCCTTTTACTATATCATTACCCCAGCCACCGATAATCGTATCATTATGAGCTGAGCCAATAAGCGTAACGCCTGTTGCTGAACTATTCGTGATTGTCCAGCCATGAGCACCCCCAGCCAAGGCAAAACTGACATTATGCCCGTTAGTATTTATTGAGGCAGTACCATTGTTGACCGTTGAACGAGTAGCCGTAAAGTTTCCAGTAGCTGTCGCTGTCGCCGTAGCGCCAGAGAAGACGATCAGATTATCGGCAATATTACCTGCAGCCAGATCTGTTATGGTATCGGTACCTTCATTGATGAAGAAGGTATCAACACCTGAACCACCGGTTAGGGTATCGTTACCACCATTACCTGTAAGTTCATTGTTGAGGCTGTTCCCTATAATGATATCATTTCCCGCACCACCTGTTGCATTTTCTATGATGGCACCAAAAGCAATCGAAACATTATTGATACCACTGCCAACATTAGAAAAACTGCCAGCATTGAGATCAATGGTTTGATGTTGCGTAAATCCGGAACAATTAAGAGTATCAATACCGCCAGCATCCCAAATGCATAATAACGGAATAACTCCAGTGGTAAATGAATAAATAGGGGACCCTGTGTTATCGGAAAATCCATAAGTAGTATTACCAGTACGGGTAGTCGTATTGATGCCATACAGCAACTGCATTTCATAGATATCGGCTATCATCGGTGTATAGGCGGTAGCAAACGATCCTGGGCTTTGACCTGTCTCAAAACCATCAAAATAACTCATAACAGTGTACATTTCAGTATCTTGAATGAACTGAGCAAAATTGTTGTAAGTAAAAGGGTCAGATCCGTTGTAATCGCCGGGATGGCTTAACCCCAATGCATGCCCAATTTCATGCATAATTGCAAAAAAACTTAACGAACCTATAGGAAGAGATGTTGTACTTACAGAATCTGTATTAAGCCAGACATCACCATCATCAGCAGTGGGTGATGTATTCGCAGCACCGTAACCGAACGGATTACTATTGCTGTAATTTTGTTCACCTGGAACGTATGCGTATGCTATAGCTCCGTCGCTATTGGAATAATAATTACCAAATAGTATCGTAGCATTATTCGTATAGCCACCTTGATTAACTTCTTGAAAAGTGATATTACAGACAGCACTCCAGACTCCCAGAATTGTCCTGATTGCTGCAATTTCAATTGTGCTCAATTGAGAAAAAGTACTCAGATTATCCAGTGCATCGTATGCTGGCCCACTCTCTCTGAATCCGTAGGTTACTGTTGCGGGGGTTCCTATAGTGCTCCATGTCGGACAATTGCAACTAAAAAATGATGCGGCAGCCATTGAGAGATCAAACGATGCATGATTTCCTGATGTAAAACTAAGTCCGTACTGCCCGGTAAGGTTACTCCCGGGATCTCCCCTGACATCCAGGTAATAATAGCCGGTAGTACTGCATGTGTAAGTGATTAACGAGTTGAAACCTGGTCCTCCATCATCATTTATAACAAGCGACAAACCGCATGAATTTCTGAGCTGCAGGTATGTGTCATGGAGATAATCAGTTCCTGTGCCCATTGCAGCAAATGTGTAAGTCTGCCCGGCGACTAAATGTACCCTGTAATAGTCAACATCAGTTGAGGAAGATATTTTACCCTGACAACTATTTCCAACAGTGAGTGTATATCCGGTTAAAATACAGGCTGCTGCATCAAAAGACTCAATAAAACTTGGAGATGTAGAGATAGTAAATGGCATGGTTACCTCATAAATATTTTTATTTTTTATGTATATAAATACTTTTTCAACTCTGACATTTTCAAGTCATTTCAACGTCGTGAAATATTCATTTTTCTCTTATTATCTGACGGCAAAAAGTAAAAAAGTTAACCGCAATCGTTGAAAGAGATCAGACGATACAATAATGGAGGAAAAATCATTTATTTTTATGCAATAATATAGTTTGTATCGGACAATAGAAGCAACTTATATATTCCTTTTTTCCCTATTTTTCCTTACAAAACCTTATAAGGAGCAATATCGATTCTATGCAAACGATGTTCTATTAAAGAGAGGTGCACTTATATCAGCAGCCCCAGCTCGCTGCCGGACATCAGATCATATCCATCCCGACACTCATCAAAAAGCTGCCACCACCCCTTCGCCGTATTATTGGCGACCTGTCAAACACCGAGAAGCTCCTTGTCGGTTTAGATTTAAAATCTCTCTAAGCACAGTTTTTTTCGATCCTGTGTGCATCGGGGACGTTGTTGAATAGCGATAGTGGCAAAAAAGCAACACACCAACAAACCTGAGCACCTTTCACAGCTACGCACAAAAGCCGAAGAACGCCTACAGCAACAAAAAATCAGCACTCTTTCTTCTGACCTCATTAATCAGGATTCATCCGAAGAGATGATTCGCTTAATTCACGAGCTGGAGGTTCTCCATGTCGTACTCGAAATACAGCAGGAGGAACTGGCTGTTACAAGGATTGATCTGGAAGAAAGTCTCAGCAAGCAAAAACAAACTGAAGACGCACTACGCAAAAGTAAGCAGGAACCTTAACCTATGTTTCACCTGTTGTTGAGAAACTTTTCGGCTATCTGCCTTATGAGGTCATTGGCCACCCCTTTACCGACTACATACTGGAAGAAGATGTGTCACTGGGTTTGGTTTCTTGATCGTAGTCGCCTGATTAGCCGAACAGCAGACGGCAAGCCATTGCGTATGCTTGGTACACATATCGACATCACCCAGCGCAAGCAGGCCGAACAGGCATTACAATCTACCGAAAGAAAATTCCGTTCCATTACCGAGCAAATGACTGCGATGGTATTTCTGACTGACTCAAACGGAACATTAACCTATATCTCTCCAGCTGCTGAACACCTTTTCGGCTATCTACCCCAAGATATGGTTGGCCGTTTATTTACCGAATTCCTGGCCGAAGCGGATATTGCACAAGCCCTTGCACTCTTCCAGGAAACCGTCATACAGCAGTTGAATACCAGAACAGAGGAGTTCACGTTTCGTAAAACGAACGATACGTTATTTATCGGTTAAATACACTTCAAATACTATCAGGATAATGAAACTTCCGGAGGGATCGGCATAATCCATGATATTACTGAACGTAAAAAACAGGAAATTCTACAAAAACAATATGAGCAGGATCTGAAGGAAAAACAGCAATTTCTCGCTTCGATTTACGAAGAAGTCAATCTCTGTATTTTCGTCTTAGATGTTTTGCCTGGCGGAGGCTTCCGCTTCAAAGGCATTAACCCCCTCCATGAAAAACTGACCGGCCTCAGCAATAAGGAGATAGCAGAGAAAACCCCCGAAGATTTTTTCGACCCCGAAGTAGCTGATGCAGTCATCCATAACTATGACCGCTCTGTTCAGAAAGATCAAGCAATACAGTATGAAGAGTCCATACCATTCCTGGGACAGCAAAGCTGGTGGAAAACGACCCTTAACCCAGTTCGCAATGAGGAAGGTCATATCTGCAGAATAATCGGCACCAGTAAAAACATCACCCAGCAGAAAAAAAATGCTGGCAGAACTCATTGCCGCCAAAGAGCACGCAGAAGAGAGCGACCGCCTGAAATCAGCATTTCTGGCCAACATCAGCCACGAAATACGCACCCCCATGAACGGCATTCTCGGCTTTTCAGCACTCCTCAAAGAGGCTTATTTATCGGGAGAAGAACAGGCGGAATATGTCGACCTTATTGAACAAAGCGGCCTGCGCATGCTCAATCTCATTAACGACCTCATCGATATCTCACGCATAGAAGCCGGAGAAACAAAGCTTCAGATCACACCAACGCCAGTCAACAAAGTACTGCGCGATCTTCAGGCCTTTTTCATCCCTGCAATCAGCAAAAAAAAGCTACAGTTACACTGCGCCCCTGGACTTCCAGACACCGAAAGCATCATTGAGACCGACAGCGGAAAGCTTGCCCAGATCCTGACCAACCTTATCCAGAACGCCCTGAAATTTACCAGAACCGGTACCATCGACTTCGGTTATACCAAGCAAGGCTTCACACTCGAATTTTATGTCACCGATTCCGGTATAGGCATTCCCGACTCAATGCAACAGACAATATTCGACCGCTTCCGACAGGTTGACAACACCCTCACCCGAAACCACGAAGGATCAGGACTTGGGCTAAGCATATCCAAAGCCTACGTCACAATGCTCGGCGGCACCATCCATGTCAAATCCAGAGAATGCACAGGAAGCACCTTCTCCTTCACCCTCCCCTAAACCCCACAAAACCCCTCAGCACTTTGCGTCAAACCACCTGGCCAGTAAGCTCCTACAACTCATTCACAGTTGTTTAAACGAAACCGTCAACAGATTGTTTTCTGGCTTCTGAACTTTGAAAACTGGGTATTGATTTCTTAATACTATAGGTGAAATTTTTGAGTAATAGAGCAACGATAATGCAATGCAATATTTTGTTATATTTGTAATTTATGTAAATGAAAATTGCACACGCACCTGCCGGGTATATAGTCTCAAAGTTACTGTATAGCAGATTTATAAAATCCAAAGTATCTTATAACCTGTTTATATTTTGGGGAATAGTTGGAGCAACAGCCCCTGATTTTGATTTACTTTATTACTATACTTTTGGTCATCCAAAACATACTCATCATGAATACTTTACACACTTTCCAATATTCTGGCTATCTTTGCTCCTAATTTCTGTTGTGTGGTTAAAATTAGCAAATAACAATAGTCAAAATGCTCCATTAGCTTTTATTTTTACAATCAATGGATTTATCCACATGATTTTGGATAGCATAAATGGTGAGTTCTTGTTGTTCTGGTTAGCACCATTTTCGTTTTATACATTATATATTGATCCATATTTACCCTGGAATGATGGCACTCTTGAGTTATTTACAATTTTATGGGCATTGTACTTATGGAAAAAGAATGAGATAAATCAGCTGCTGTCAAAATAAGAAACCCCGACACGAAACCGGGGCTTCAGCATATTCATGGATATCATTTTGTTATCATAACAAGCGAATGAGGTAACGCATCACATCTTCCCTTATGAATCAGTAAAAGGTATTACCCATTATTATTTTTTATCTCTTCATCGACTGAGTTATCACCAAAAGAGCCGGCTTTTATAAAGTCTGCTTTTGCCCCTTCTGTGTCTCCAAGAGCAGATTTAGCAAACCCCCTGTTTTTATACCCTTGGGCATCTACCGGAGTAGGATCTACTTCAATTGATTTTCTAAAGTCTGCATTTGCAGCTTCAGTTTGCCCTAACGCACGCTCTGCAACTCCTCTATGGTAGTAAGCATTTGAAAGGTCATCTGAACCGGGTTTCGGAGTCCCTTCTATTGCCTTGGTAAAACTTGCTATGGCTTCCTTGTTCTTTCCGGCTTTAAGCTGAGCTTCTCCGGCGGTCAAAGAAGGAATGTTATGTGCATAAACGACATTACTTGCAAGCATGATATTCATTGCTGCAATAGAAAGAAAACGGAATGAGTTTTTCATAAGGTACCTTGCTTTTTATGTTGTTATAATCGTAAAGGGGGCATTTGACAGTTGTTTGCATATCAGACATTATCAATAGCCACTGAGTATATTGTAATCAACACTCCCTTAAAAAATCGTTAAAGCACCCTTAAATTTTCATAAAAAATATAATTGGCTCAAATACCAAGGCAAAATGAGAAAATACTCGGCTTGCTACCGATATGGTTCATTCATTCGCTCCAAGTGGGCTGCAGCGGATTGGACGTAGCGTCGTGAGCTTGAAGGTGGCTGCAAGGGGTTATTATCATAGATGATAAGTCCAGAGAGTTTCCTGTCCGGTGCGACCGTGATACCGCCAATATGCTGATTCAGGGCGACAACCTCGATGCGCTGAAAGCTTTGCGTCCCTACTATGCAGGAAAAGTGAAGTGCATCTTTATTGACCCACACTATAACACCCGCAGCGCGTTTGAGCATTACGACGACAATCTTGAGCGTAAAAAGTGGCTTGCCATGATGTATCCTCGCCTTGAAATGTTGCGCGAATTATTGACGGAAGACTGGAGCATTTGGGTAACAATTGACGACAACGAGGCTCACTATCTGAAAGTGATTATGGATGAGGTTTTCGGAAGGAATAATTTTGTCGGAAGTGAGAGCAGGGTTAGTTCCTTCAACAATTTGGTTTCATTCAGAAGTTGGAACGACTGGAAGCGCACAGGCTGAAACTACCAAATTATTTCCTGGAGAAACGCTTTTCTCAACACCCAAGCCCGAACGCTTGATTGAGCGCATTCTGCAAATCGCCACAAATGAAAACGACCTTGTTCTCGATTCATTCCTTGGTTCCGGTACGACCTCCGCAGTGGCCCACAAAATTGGAAGGCGCTATATCGGCATTGAAATGGGCGACCATGCCATGACGCATTGTGCCCCACGCTTGCGCAAAGTGATCGAAGGTGAACAGGGAGGCATTTCCGAAACCGTGGGATGGAAAGGCGGCGGCAGATTTCGATTCTATCGTTTGGGCGTTCCCGTGTTTGATGAAAACGGGCATGTTACCAAAGGTGTTCGGTTTGTGCCCTTGGCGGCTCATCTTTGGTTCCTGTAAACGGGCATCCCCTATTCAGGTCAGCAGATTCCCCTTTCTTGGGAAGTCATGAGGGAGTAGGGTTTTACCTGCTTTTTAACGGCATATTGGGCGACAAGAAACCGAACAGCAGCAATGTTATGACCTCAAAAGAGTTGTCCGGTTTGCCCTCCCATGACGGGGCAAAAATTATTTTCGGGGAAGGTTGCCGCTTGGTCTTATTCGGGACGCTATCAATTCAAGAACCATTTTTTCGGCAGCATTGGTGAACTGAACGGCGAAGGAGAAAAATTTGATTGTGCGCAAGTAATCGACAATCACCCAAAATTGAAATCCTGGATTCGCAACCTCTCTGGCCGTCCGAAAACATCCTTCTGGTTACCAACTTCGACCGACCGCTTCTATCCTGATTTTGTCGCCCTGCTCAACGATGATCGAATTTTGGTTGTGGAATACAAAGGCGGAGATCGTGTTACAACCGACGACACCAAAGAAAAACGCAACATCGGCGAACTGTGGGGCAGCAAAAAGTAAGGGCAAAGGGCTATTTCTTATTGCTGAAAAGAAGAACGCGCAAGGGGAAAGCATTACTGAACAGCTGAATCACATTGTAGAGAACAACGCGAAAGCATGAATGAGATACCACATGCCACAAAGTGAAATGCCAATTGGGGATTTTTTGGTGTACTATGCGCTTGATATGGCTTTTTTGTGACCAACTGCTTTATCGCTTAGTCCGACAGGCTGCTAGCCCGACTTGTTGAAGGATGCCAGAGTAGCAATAATCAGGTATCTGCGTATGTACCTCCCAGTCACGACCCGTGGTCGCAAGCTGTTTCGTGATTTCATCTTTCGTTTCCCATAATAATCTTGTTGATAAGATGTAGTTTACAGGCTACATTGAGGCTATGATGGAAATTCGTAAAACCAACCATTTCGCCAAGTGGATCGACAGCTTGCAAGATATCCGAGCACGTGCACGCATTCAGGCAAGAATTGAGAGAATAGCTATAGGTAATCCTGGGGATGTTAAGTCTGTTGGTGAAGGAATTTCAGAAATGCGTATTGATTATGGCCCCGGTTATCGGGTTTATTTCATCCAGCATGAACGATCAGTGATAATTTTGCTGGCTGGTGGTGATAAAAGCACTCAAGCCAGAGATATAAAAACTGCACTTCACCTGGCACAAAATTTATAGGCGTTCACTATGGCAAAAACTGTTACAACAAAATATGAGGTATCCGAGCACCTTCGTACTCCTGAAGAAATGGCCGCTTATCTGGAGATGTGCATTGAAGAAGCAAATGGAGATATCTCGTTTATTACCAAGGCATTGGGGGACATCGCAAAGGCAAAAGGAATGACACAGGTGGCAAGGGACGCGGGTTTGTCTCGTGAAAATCTGTACAAGGCTCTCTCCGGGGAGAGAAGTCCAGGGTTCGATACCATTCTTAAAGTAATAAATGCCCTGGGTTTGAAATTGCACGCAGAAGCAGCACATACCACGAAAATAATAGCCTGACAATCGCAACCCAGCCGCACATCCATGATCGCTGCTTGCGTTGCCAATGCTGGATGTGGCTCGACCACTGACGAGGCCCATTTTTCACAGCTTTGCGATACACGCTTGTAAATCGTTATCCGTACTTTCGGGTGTGATGCTGTTTGGCTTTTTTGCTATGGGTGGATGGAGTCAAATAGAGTAAGGGAACAGGAATCCAGATGCAACGCTCATAATATAACGAACCAACGCCACTCTTTTTTGCCTCAGCACTCAGCCTGCGGTAAATGACCCTTCCTTGCAATAATTAGCAGTTCAGCAGCAGTCCTATGTGCATGGGATGATTCCTGGTGCTGGCGCCTCTTTCATCACTATTCCCTTCAATAACAACCTTCCTCCATTGACTTATTGGTGAGCAGGATGACCTTAGTCTTTAAAATCCTCAATGACAGAATCTTCTGCCTCAAACCATTTATGGCGATCTGAACTGTCCGGATTTGCGAGCTGGTAGCAAAATTACGCACTTGCCCCAGCTTCGAGGAGTCATAAAGGAAATATTCAAAAGGCACGCCAGCATAGAGCCCCCTTGAAGTGCTCTTCAGTAATTTGAAGGGTTTTGTAAACCCCCTCCTTGATTGCCACTGACGGGACGACAATGACGAATTTGGTAAAACCGTACCGCTTGTTGAGTTCAAAAATGGTCAAAAGGTCGTACTTGACCAACGAATGAATGAAAACTTTATTACTCTCAATAGCCTTGTGGTTGATCCGGTTCCAGAGCTCCTTGAACTCTCTCTTGTTGAAGTTATCGTTCAACGGATTGGCCTTTGGTTTGCGGTCGTCTCCCACCTGTGGTAATTGGGACTCACTGAAAACACTGTCGATCAACTTGTAAATCTGCTCAGCCTGTGCTGCAAGCTCTGGTGGTAACGGTGCCAGTCTCCCTTCTGCCTTCGCTGTGTGATAGGCCTCATCAGCTTTTCTCGGGCGGGCAGAGAGGGAATTGCTGCTCTCCTTCTGCAAGTTGGTCACAAACTCTTTATAGCTTTCACTTGCCACAACCGTTAATACATTAATATCATGCACGGTTGCCGGATGATCCATTCTGTCGCCACTCTGATTAACGGAGAGCCGTAAACCACGACCCACCTCCTGCCGCCGGGAAATGGTGTTATCACTGTGCTTCAGCATGCAGATAACAAAGACATTCGGATTGTTCAAACAGCTCTTTCCGGCTCTTGCTTTCCAGATTATTCAGTGGAGGTAATGCTGATTTCTGAAAATTATTTTTAAAACATTCTTTCAGTGCATTCCTGTCGGTTGCAATCAGCGTTTCCATGCTGGTGGTCATAAAAAGCACTTGTTCATTGGAACTCTTCTCAGGTTTTTCCCAACCGTCACGTTTTTCAAGATGCTCCCATGTTTTTTCGATATCGGCAACAGGATCTTCGCTGTCAATCCATAGAGCCACAAAAGGATGCATCTTGCTTTGATGAGCAATCCTGAAATCACTGAACACAGAATTTCTGCTACCACAGGCGACCAGTCGGGGCATATTCCCTTTAAATCCATTTTTTTCAAGCAGCTTACGAAAGCCTTCCCTGCAACGGCTGTGTAGCTCTTTCGACTCTCCGCCGCCTTCCAGATAAATGACCGCTTTTACCACCGGGTTCCTCCTATCTCTCCGCGTGTCCAGAGCTGACCTAAACGATACTGATCAAGCCAGACGGCAAGATCGTCCTTGCTGAGGCGCACCATGCTTGTTTTCCCTTCTTGTTTTTCACAAACCACCACACTTTCAGGAGTTTCGGTCATGGCATCAACCAAGATATCCGAATGTGTTGTAACAATAATTTGGGTTCTTTGCGAAGCATCAATCAGCAAATCCGCAAGTTTTGGGAGAACATCAGGATGCAGTCCCAGTTCAGGTTCTTCAATGCAGAGAAGCGGCGGTGGATCAGGATCGCACAATATTGCCAACAGGCATAAGTAACGGAGTGTACCGTCCGACAGCCTTGTCGCAGGAATGGTAAACTCGCCTTCAGTAAGAAAACCTGCACAGTTCCACCTTCAACGTTAACATTGAAGTCATCCACTCCGTTATAAAGCTCCTTTAATCCGTTCAGAATAGCAGCTTTTGCTGTTTGGTTTATGAGTTTTTAAGCGGTTCAAAAAAAGCCCTAAATTGGAAAAATCCTCTTCAAGGCGATCATTGCGCAAGTCTGCTCTTTGGGGATTGAGGAATACTGTATTCCTTCCAAAAGTCCATTCGCGATAAAAGCGGAACTGTTCATACAGATCAGCCAAGTAAGTTATTTCAGGGTATTGATCCGGATCCCTTCGCTGGGCAAGAATGGATAATTCTTCACTTACACTGTCCCGTCCCAGTTTCCTTTTCCCTTCAATTGCCGAGTTGATGACCGGCTTTCCTTTATAACAGCGGTAATAAAAATATTGCTCAAAGGGCTGGTCAGGATAGGGATCTTTATTTTCTATTGTTTCGTCAACGAATATCACTCTCTGTTGCTCTCCCTTGAATGAAAAGAAGTGGCGCAGAGGTTGTTTATGATTTGAAGGTGTAGAGTAAGGGTTATCAAGGACAAGTTCTATTGTGGCAGGATTACTTGCGTCACCTTTCCATATCCACTCACTGATTGTTCCGCCACGACTGATAGTCCGTTGAAAATCATCGTTAGAGGAAGTTCGTGGTGTGGTTCTCACAAGAGCAAGTGCCTCAATCAGATTGGATTTACCGGAGCCATTCGCACCTATCAATACATTGAGATTTTTTAACTCCAGAGCAGGGCTGCCGGAAGCAAAGGAGAGTAGATTGTCAAGTTTGATGCTGTGAATCATGGCGGAATTCGTGAATATGCTTTTCAGGAGATAACGTTAATTATTCGTTGAATTTATCTGTTTTTCGAAATATACGCATAATACAGTGCTGAAGAATAATCAGATTATGAGTCCAGCCGATTTGTGCAACCAGTAGTTGCACTCGCTCATCACCGCAATAGAGTAAATAAAATTCCCGCATGTAGAACACATTGCGTCGTGAAAACCCTTTGATTCCCGGAAACTCAGCATGGAGATCGGATGCCAACTGTTCGGCTATAGCTGAACCATGTTCAGCATTCGCCTGCCGTTCTACAATCATCCGTCCAATATCCCAATAGAGCACAACCAGCTCTTTGTTCACCGCTTTGAAAGCTTCATACTGGGCAGCGAGAACTCGCGCTTTCACCGAAGCCAGCAGCGCAGCATAATCTGCCGAAAGCATTGGCTTGTCACTGAAGGTATTCATCATTTCATGATCCATCATTGCCTCCTCAGATTGATTTCACTTCAGTTCCTGGAGACAACTAATATAGAACGACGAAGAGGTATCTGGAATGGCAGCCACTTTTTTAACCAACTTCCCTTCTCCTCTTCAGATTGTATATTTTCTATGCCTCGTGTGAACGGGTACGGTAAGTGTCAACCCTTGCCGCACTTGCTCCAGAGATCGAAGTCTATTCCATCGACGAAGCATTTCTCGATATGTCGAGCTTCAGCCGCTTCGACCTGCCAGACTATGCCAGGCAAAGGCGCAAGACGGTCCGCCTGCATACCGGCATTCCCGTTTGCGTCGGCATGGCGCCAACCAAAACGCTTGCCAAAATTGCCAACCGGCTGGCCAAAAAGAACCCGCACTATCAAGGCGTCTGCGTGCTCCGCAGCACCGACGAAATACAGGCTGCGCTGAAACACACCAAGGTTGAGGATATCTGGGGCATCGGGCAGCAGTGGAGCAAAGTGCTGCAGGGCAAATCCTGCCTGCCGATGGAGCTGGTTCGGCCTGCGAAGCAAAGTATCTGCACTTCACGATCATTTGGTCGCAGCGTTACTAAACAAGAGGAACTGCAGCAGGCAGTGGCGACATTTGCAGGCAAGTGAGCGGTGCGGCTGGCGGCGGAGAACTCGGAGAGCTGGAAGCCGCATCAGGAACGGTTATCGCCTCGGTATAGCACACGGTGGAGCGATATTATTCAAGTGAAAGTATGAAGAAAGAAAGTAGAAAGGCATGATTATATATATACAATCATGCCTTTCTTTAGACGCATAGCTATGGTACTTTTTTTGAGGAGAGAGGTTAATCTCTGTTTAGAAACTTGCTCTTACAGCTAAAGCAAAAGTGTTCTGATTGGTAACGCCGGTTATTGCGTTGGCAGTCCTCTCTTTGGTAAAATAGGTGTAGATCCCTGTAAGTGACACGGCTGGGGACAACCACGCGGAAAGTGCTGGAGCAATGGTGGGCTGATGCACATCATAGGAACTTGATTTTATGACATTTGCATTTGCGATGTCTGAGTAAGCAACTTTTGCAAAAAGCCAGGAGTACATAAAGTATCCTGCTTCTATCTTGAAGTTATTGAGTTGCAGATCACGATCATGGCTTGCAGCTACACCGATCTGAAAGTCTTTGTAGACTCCCTGGATATCTGCACCGTAAACCAAAGACTCTCCTGTATAATTTCCTACAAAACCAATTGTTGGAATTATTTGAGTTTTCGGATCTGCTACACCGGAAATATAATTCTTAGCGTAAGAGAGTCCGGCCCCTATGGTTACCTGGTTGTCAAGACCGGTATATGGATTACCAAGGTCTCCATTGGCACCAGTGAGCAGACCTGCACCAAACAGTTTAAATTTTCCACGGAGATAGAGAAGATCATCAATGGTATTTGATGTTGCCACAATAGGTGTTGTGGTTTTCGCTGCCATGCTGGTACCTGCAGTAAGGGAGTACCCTGCTGTGTCGCCTCGTGTGAAGTTCACTTCTGCATACGTTACAGGAGCAGGAAGCACACCCGATACGTTTACAACTCCACCGACGCCTACCCCATTCCAGGTAACATTGCTGAAGCTGTTGCCGAGCGCCAGATTGAGACCTGGAGAAAATTGCCAGACCGCCCTGACATTAGAAGAGACCGGAGTATCAACTGTAGAGGTGGAAGTTACGTCCTTATCGGTTTCCACAGCGGCACCACCGAATCCATTGATTTCACCGAAAAATGTGAGATGTTCACCTACTGAACCGCCAAAAAAAAGCGATGCGACATTAGGAGCGTTGTATGTAAGCTCTTTTTTTGCCGAGAGTGCACCGGTAGAGGTGTGGGTCGGTGATTTGTAGCTAATAAGGTTGCCGCTGAAAGCAAGGCTTAATGGATCAAACGAGGGGTATGAACTTTCTACAGGAGCTCCGAGAGTTTTTTTCCATTCCTCATTTCCGATCTTGACCTGTTGTTGCCTTGTAAACGCCTCTTCAACACCGGAAGGCATGCGATAACCGTTGTTCTTGAAAGCTTCACCAACAGCATTCCGCTGTGGCATACCAGAGTGACACATCAGACAGGATGTCTGGTACTTTCTTCCCCATGAAGGTATGGCCTGGCTCTCAGAACTCCAGGACAAAATTGGTACCATACAAAGTGTTGCGATAGATGCGAATGTTATTTTCCTCATAAGAGATTTTCTCCGTGGTTTGATTGTTATGGTTGTTTTTTTGTGCAAAAAAAAAGAGCAGCACGATACATGAGTCGCTCTGAAAAAATCAGATAATCTGATCTTATCAATTAGGGGCTACAGGGAATCAATCTGGGTAAATTGTGAAATATCATGGAGTATGTTTCACAATTGGAATGGCAAGTATTCCATAGCTAACGTTACGAGCGCCAATCTATATAAAAATTAATAAATCTCTAAATTATCTTAAAAATTTATTAAAATTTATTAGGAACCTTCATGTAGATTTCTAAATTGATAACCTATTTTCCAGATCATCACATCAATCATTCATACCCGGGATACAGCTTATGTCACGATTCTTTTCAGCAATATTTTGTGCTTTTTTTGTGTTTTCGTTGAGTTGCAGCGATGCTATAGCTGCCTATGATCTTCAGGCAGGTAAAACGATTTATGAAACAGCCTGTATAGTATGCCACAAAACCGGCATGGGGGGAACACCAAGACTCGGCGACAAAACGGTATGGGCTCCCCGTATTGCGCAGGGTATGGATGTGTTAATCAGTAAATCAATCAAGGGATTTCAGGGTAAAACAGGGCTGATGCCAGCAAAGGGAGGCAATCTTGAGTTTACCGATGCCCAGATTGGCAACTCAGTAGCCTATATCGTTGAGCATAGCAAGTAAAGTCCATAAAATTTGCATGCACTCCTGAACAGGTATCTGGTATCTATTACATCCCCACCATGTCTTGAGCAAATTCATACTCCTTGTCAAACGGTAATTGGAGTTGCTCAAGAGATGGGAGTGCGTTTGCCCAACCTCACGTAACAGTAGGCCAGAAGTTGGGGTCGCTTCAGGAAAGTCGGGTAACAGCAGCACATTACTGCACCGCCGTCCCCTAAGAAACCGCCAAGCGATTTTCACCGCACACGGCTCAAGCCTCTGCAAAGGCGCCTTGCGGCACCCGACAACACCACTGTGTTGATTTGGTTCTCTGTTTGTTTCGACGGGCCTCAAAGTATTGCGTCCACGCAGACCCTCTCCGCCTGCTACTGGCAGATTCAGCATTCCCTCACGGGTTCGCTTACAGTTTCCTGCAGGTACGTTGCCCGACAGCTTTACACCGGTTGATTACTCATCCCGCGTGTGTCGGTGGGGCCAACTGACGGCACAGTTGGTTCTGCAAAGAAGAATTCAATTACACGACTTCACGTCGCACCGGATTTTAAAGTACGTTAAGGATTATTGGATGCAATAAGCGGAAAAATAAACCTCGGGGTTCTGCTCCCATGCAATGTTGTGATTTATACCAGGGATGACGGGAAAACAGCACTCATGTTCATGGACCCGATAGCAAGATTTTCCACCATAGGAAACCCTGATCTGGAGGCGTTTGGCATACAAGTCACGCAAAAGCTTGAGCGTGTGCTTGATGCTCTTTAGCGCTCTATGCAGTCGTGCTGGCTGTATTGCGGATTATTGACATTCGTTGAAACTGGATAGAGATCAAGTACGCCATCTTTGGCAGGTTGCAGCAACGCACTGGCTCCCGGAATGCCGACCTGCAGCCACTCACTCCAGTGTTCGGGTTCGAGAATGACCGGCATACGGCTGTGCACTTCTTTCATTTCACGGTTTGCTTCAGTGGTGATGATGGTGCACGACACAAGAGGTGCGGCACTTGCATCTGCTTTCCAGATATCCCACAACCCAGCGAATGCCATGGGCTTGCCATCAGAGCGGTGAATGTAATATGGCTGCTTTTTACTCTGGCCGGTTTGCTTCCATTCATAGAAGCCACTGGCAGGGATGACGCAATGCGTCCTGTTCAGTGTATGGCGAAAGTATGGCTTTACGGCAAGCGTAAGAGTATAATGGCTTTGGTCTCCAAGCAGGGCTACAATATCGGTATCAGGCGCAATGTTGTAGTTTGCTGAAAAGTCTATCTCCTGCTTCTCGACGAAAGGCAGCTCGTACTGGTGGAGCTGCTCAATGAAATACTTGAGTTCAAAGAAAACGAATCGACCACACATTGAAAAATCTGTTTTATAGCTTAAGTGAAAATTTGTATTTCTTTCAACAGCTCTCTCAATTTCAATTGACATATTAATTTCTTATGGTTTTAAAATCCGTTTCATGAAGTGACAAGTGGTATGTAACGAATAAAAAATCAGATAAAGGAGACCATAATGCCACCTTCAATGCCTGATCCAAACCTTATCGCTCGTTCAAAGGAGTTTTCATTCATTCTCCATTGGCATCTCTGGCATGGACTATACAACGAC
>CAIPYV010000133.1 GCA_903869365.1 uncultured Chlorobiaceae bacterium | reverse complement strand
CTCGCCACCGGAAGCCAATCGCCACCGGACCCAAGAAACCCGTGCAGAAAAAGGATACGGGGCAATGTTCTTTCCCCTATGGTCACGATATGTAAAGGAACTTCCTGCAAGGTTTTCTGCATGGCATGTATAAGGTTGCAAGGATTGTCCGACTTTTTCACGGTTGTTGTCTTGAACAACGCAAGATCAATATAAAAACCATAATTCAGTGCAGAAACTCCTTTGCAGAAAGAAGAGCATTGGCAGATCATAAAGAACTTCGTAAACTGCGATTTCGGCATGATTACACAATAATGAATTCAATACCCCGAATTTTTCGATCGTACCAGAATAACAGGTAATTGTTATGTATGAAAAAGGTAGCTGACTTCATAAATCTCGAATGTTACAGAGAAGCTCTTGCCCGTCTCTGTCGTATCGCTCAATGGTTAACCCAGGACGAACGACTGGTGCTCGATGATTGGGAAAATTTGCATTTAAATCATTTTCATAGCGATGAGGAAAAAGCTCATACCATCAAAAAGGCAATGGAGTGCTTCGGTAATGATCAATTCACAATTTCATCCGATGAAATCGAAAGAGATCCCCTGCTGTGGTTCCAGGCGCTTGATGAACACTGCAATCGCGTTTATGCTCCAGACAGCGTTAAGCCACATGACAAGATTGATGATGGTGATGGGGATTCAAGGGTACTGCCGATATATCCGGGATCCGGTGGTGGTAAACGACGCGAACAATATGGAAATACAGCATTTTGGCTGAAGCACCATCGTGTAATTCCCCTCAACAACCTTGAGAAGATTTCTAAAAGTATGTCTGTAGCTATAGCTGAAATTCCGCAGGGCTATAAGGATTGGGCGATTCGGTACATGCTTGGCGAAACTGTCAAGATCGCCATAATCCATTTTGCAGACGGTATTTATCCGACAAACACCGACAATGATTCTCAGCTTTTGTTTTTCAACGATCTAAGCGACGAAAAAATTCGTCTCGAAAAAGCACTTGAATGCATCAGTGCGGCAAAACGCGAGGGAACGCATATCCTTGTGATGCCTGAGCTTACGATCACCCCGGCTATTCGCTTGCAAATTGCCAATAAACTTGATCTGTTAAATGAAAAGGATGGTGACAATCATGCACTTTCAGTTCCTGTTATTGTGCTTGGTAGTTTCCACGAACAAGTTGATACTGGGTGGCGAAACCATGCCGAGGCTATTCTGGGGTTGGACGGGACTCACCTTTTCGATTGTGACAAACGCAGACCTGTCACCTTCAAGAATTGCAAGGAAGGTATAGAATGTGCCACCACGCCATTGACCTGTTTACTGACACCTCTCGGATTAATGGCCATGGCTATCTGCAAGGATATGTTCGATGGAAAACCTGCCGCTGCCTTGTCTTCACTATCCCCCGACTGGTTGCTGGTTCCAAGCATGAGTAAAAAGTTGAGCCCGCAGAAAGCAGCTGCAAAACAATTGCATGATACAGGAGGAACTGTTGTAGCCGTTGCCAATCAGGAAATGCCAGGCATCAAAGGATATGAGCCGGGTTTTGTTCATCACGAAAAATGTGAGGATTGTACAACTGATATAGCCTTTGTAACCGTGGCGCGAAAAGATAATTACATCCGACGCATAAAATAGCTCTCTTGGTCGAATTATTTATCCATTAAATAATGTTAAATTATTTTTGAATCTAAAACCTTAGGACTATTTAGTATTATGAACGCGCTTAATCTGAACGTCAGTGACCCGGCTATGCTGGTCGATAGATCAACAACAGCAGAACTTCTTGCTGCCATACGTTCGCTCGCTACATGGAATGAAACAGCTCTGAAAGTCGCCAATCGTCTCATATTGGTCTGGTCGGCGAGAGCTATTGCATGCGCAAGCGATCGCGAAGGTATATCTGAACTGCAGCGCCTTATCCATTATGCCCTTAATCGGGCAAATTCAATGGCATCACTCCCGGAAGAGTTCCGATACCGATGGCAGGAGGCCAGCGATATGCTCGAAGCGAGGCGACTCAATCTTGCTCATGCCAACCCGGAGGCACAACTCGGGCGCCTTCATGTTGACAAAATTCTTCGATTGCTGTTCAACGCCGGGAGCCGCGAAATGAGTCAGTCAGAGCTTGCAAATCGTCTTGATGTCAAACTGACCTCAGGACGAATCACTCAGCTTATCGGACCGCTCGAAGCCCATGGACTGATAAGTAAAAGAAAGCACGGACGTGACAATCTGTTGCAGCTCACTGAAATTGGGAGCAAGATTGCTGAGCAGGAGGAGCGGAAGAATGGCACCACCGACAATCATTACCCTGAACGGGCTGCAAGCTATCTCAGGGACTTCAGGAAAAGCGCATGACACCATTCATCGTCACCTTCTACAGCTACAAAGGCGGCGTCGGGCGCAGCCTGCTTGCCGCCAATATCGGCATCCTCAGTGCGCGGCGCGGCAAAACGCTGCTTTGGGATCTCGATATCGAAGCGCCCGGGCTGCACAATATTTCGGGGCTGACACCAGCAAAAACTGTCAAAGAAGGTTTTTTTGAATGGATGATTTCATGGCAGGAGTCAGGACGGCCATCGAAAGATGCTGATTTCGGCAAACTTGTCAAACTTGCTTGCCAGACGCCAGAACAGGATCGACTTTTTATTCTTCCTGCCTATGGCGACAACAAAGACTTTGCAGGGCTCTACCAAAGTGTACGCTGGGATGATTTTCTGGTTCGTGACCTCGACAGCGGTCTCGCACTCTTTCGCGGCATTCTTGATGCCTTCGGCAAGGCTGGTTTCGAAACTGTTATGCTCGATTCGCGTACCGGCATCACCGATATCGGCGGACTGCTCGCTGTCCTGTTACCACATGCCACAGTTCTTGTCGGTAACTACGGCAGGCAGAATACGAAAGGACTCGCCCATGTATGGCAAGCCCTTCAGTCGGCCAGTGAGGGGCGCATTGCCCCGCGCGATACATTGCCACCCCTGACGCGCATTCTGGTTGCATCTCCGATTGCTGATGAACTCGATTTGCGTGCAAAAGGAGAGGAAATCTGGAAGGAAGCCTTTGGCCTGGCCCCTGCCGAATTGATCACCATTCCTTTTGATCAGCGTCTCCTCTTCACTGAAGAACTTTACGCAGCAACGCGCCCCGACACTCCGGTAGCAAAAGCCTATAACGATCTGGAACGTCGAATCGACATGGTGCGCCAGCAGGTTATCGCAGAGACCGAGTCGGCCCGCCGCAGCGACGATACCCGTCCCGATCTGGTCGTCCGCCGCAACCAAAATAGCCATGAGCAAGGCAAGAACTTTGAAGAACGTGTTGCCCATCTCCTGCGCCTGCTCGGCTACACTGTCGAACGAGAACAGTTGATCGACAGTAACCGTGTCGATCTTATCGCCCGCAAACGTGCCGATTTCGGTCGCGAAGAGGTTTATCTGGTCGAATGCAAGGATCATCAAAGCGTCATTCCGAAAGAGACCGTGCAGATATTCAGAACTTGGCTCGATGGCCCGACTGCCAGAGAGATGCAGGCACGAGGCATGGTAGTCGCTGCACGCGACTTCAGCCCGGCGGCTCGCAGTTTTGCACGAGAGCAGGGAATTCAGGCGCTTACCTACGATGAACTGGAACGCAGTCTTTTCGATTTCTCACCCTACCTTGCCCGCATTCGTCAGCGCTACGAAGCAAGCACTTTTGCAGGCAACTATGTTGACCAGTATCTGATCCTTGAAAAGCAGCACGACGAAAAACCGGTACTGATGTTGCCTCATGCCCTCCAGTGGGTTTCGGGAGCGGGAAGTCGGTTGTGGCTGGTGCTTGGCGATTACGGTACCGGTAAAAGCACACTGGTCGAGCGGCTTGCCTACGAACTGGCCCGCAACTGCGAAAACAATCCCGAACGCCCGATTCCGGTCGAAATCAACCTGCGCCAGTTTCCCAATGCTATTTCGCTTGAAAGCCTGATTCGCGAACATCTCGAAACTGAACTGCGCACCGTACTCAATCCCGAGATTGTGCTGCACCTGCTTGAAGCCGGGCGAGTAGTCCTGCTGCTCGACAGTTTTGATGAAATGGGCGTTGCTCAGGCCGGACGCAGCGTCGAAGAACAGTTCCGCCAACTGGCTCGTCCAACCGCCAGCCCCGGTCGTAACCCGCGTGGCAATCGAGTGTTGATCACCTCCCGCAGCCACTTTTTTCGCGACAGGAAAAGCGCCATGCAAGCAGTTCAGGGAGGCGACAAACTCTTTGAAGCGGATTCAGCACTGGGCAAAGCAGCACGTGCCTTCGACGCTACGCTCGATACTCTGCCGGTTTTCACAAAAGAGCAGATTGCCGAGTACCTGCAGAAGCGTCTTGGAACTGTTGAAGGTGATCAGGCACGCCGGTTTATCGAAGAGAGATATGGCCTTCAGGATATCGCATCAACACCCCAGTTGCTCGACATCATTGTAGCGACTCTTCCCGATCTAATAAAACAGGGAGAGAAAGTAACTACCGGATCACTCTACCTGACTTACACAACCCGTTGGTTGAACACGGTCCGTCTGACTCAGGGAGAGGTAAACGTTGATCACATGCGGGATCTGCTCGAACGCATGGCTTGTGAACTTTGGATCAGACCACGTAACCAGATTCACTACACCGACCTCGCCGCGCTGCTTCATCATGAAGGTGGACTTGCCCGCCGCCTCGACAGTGAACGGGTTGACCTTGAACTGCGTACCGCCGCTTTCCTTGTGCGCAGTGCTGACGGCTATTACCGCTTTTCACACAGAAGCTTCCTCGAATTCTTTTTTGCCCGGGCTCTTTTTCGCGCCCTTCAGGAAGGTCATTTCGCCAAAGCTCTGACCTCTGGCCGTATCAATCCTGAAGCCACCACATTTCTGCTTGACCTGACTGAATCAGCGAAAGAGAGCTCCGATAAATTGGTCGGTGCAATCCGTACCATTCTTGAAAACCCCTATACTGAAGTCACCTCCGAGAATGCTCTTCTGATTGCTTATCGTAGTGCACAGTACCGTTTCCAGGCCATCCCACAAGAGCAAAGATCACGTCAGCGATTATTGGCTCCGGAGCAACTTCGCTTGGTACAAAAGCAAATGATCCCTCCAAAAGCACATTTGAAAGGTGCTCAGCTTTCCGGCGAAAATCTGACATTGCTTTGTGCTGATGAGATTGATTTCAGTAATGCCGACCTCTGTGGTACTACTCTTTCTTTCGCTGTTCTTGAAAAAGCCCGTTTTAATGGGGCTCGACTTGACGATGCTGTGCTTGACAATGCGTGCATTGCAGAAGCAAGTCTCGTTGGTACCAGCCTTCTACGAATCAAAGGACGGTATCTTGACCTGAACCATGCGCAATGCAGCAATGCATGTTTTGATGGTGCCGACCTGAGGTATCTCCAGGCTTCCAATACGGATTTCTCTGGTGCAAGAATGCGCCTGACAAGGCTTGCCGAAGCTTATCTTGTTGAAGCAAATCTTGATACAGTTGATCTGATTGGCGCCACATGGCCACGTGCATACGGTTTTGCTTCAAGTTCAGGTTTTTTACCCGTTAATCTTCGAATAGCAGGTCTTATAGGTCATTCAGGCTTGATTCAGGCGTGCGCCTTTTCTCCGGACGGGAAGCGCATCGTGACAGCAGGCTTTGATAGCACCGCTCGGCTATGGGATGCAGACTCGGGCAAAGAAATTCGACGATTCGAAGGTCATTCAGGGTGGATTCAGGCGTGCGCCTTTTCTCCGG
>CAIPYV010000132.1 GCA_903869365.1 uncultured Chlorobiaceae bacterium | reverse complement strand
GGTTATGCCGCGAAAGTGCAGGTAACTTTTTTGCAGCCTTCTGCCGGCACCCAATCTGTTCCGCCATCGCCCGCACCGGCAAATCCTTCCTGCCATGAAACTGCATGGCAAATGCCGCAGGGTCGTCAGATTGGTGTAAATGTATCATCGACTGAACCTCCAGATTAAGGAGTCCCTGCAATTGATCGATGGTCATTGTAGAAAGTTAATTTTCTTGATAAATACCCTTTGTTTTTATCAACCGCAATCGGTATGATAGGAAGTATGACAATTATTTGTAAGGAAAAGATTGTGGGGGAAAAATAATGGGGAAGACAAAAATTGCAGTAACCATTGATGCTCTGGCCATCATAAAAATTGACCGACTTGTCGAAAGAAATGTTTTTGCAAACCGTAGCCAGGCCATACAGGAGGCTCTCTATGAAAAAATTGAGCGTATTGAGCATAGACGACTTGCAGAAGAGTGTGCAAAACTTGATCCTGTCGAAGAAAGCCAACTGGCAGAAGAGGGTATAACCGAAGAGTTAGAAATATGGCCGGAATACTAAGAGGAGAGATCCGATGGGCTGACCTGAACCCTACACGGGGTAATGAACAATCTGGTCTCCGACCTGTTTTGGTGCTCAGTCAAGATATTTTTAATGTACGGTCAGGTACCGTTATTGCAACTGCGTTAACAAGTCAACCTCCAAAAGCAGGTTTTCCACTTACCCTGCCGATTGAATCTGCCGCTCTTCCGAAAAAGTCCTGGGTTAAAATCAGCCAGATTAGAACCTTGTCAGTCGAACGGATTGGGAGTAACATCGGAAAGATTTCTGCAGAAGAATTGTCTCGAGTTATTGATGGACTAAATGAGATAATTGGCAGATAATCCTGACGAATAAATCAGTAAAAAAAAAGAACAAAAACTTTCTTCCTCACATCCTCTCTCTTACCAAAAGCATTGATCTCTGTCGCGTTGAACGTATGAGTGCTTATTTGTTTGAAATCTTTATGACCACAGTCCTGTTACGCAACCTGTTTTTTGGTGAGTTGTTAGGATATGGAGCACCCTTTTCACCCTGTCCGTCAACGGTAAATATATCTCCTGGAAGAGTACTTGTTTTTCGCATGTATGCAACAACTTTCAAGGCTCGCGCCATCCCAATGGCTGCATTGTCTATATAACGACTGTTGGCAGGCATTAGTTTGCTATCGGAAAAACCTGTTACCCTTATTACTATATTTTTTGCTTGCTGTTCCAGTTGGCTAGATAAATTAGCCAATACCGTTTCAGCCTCAGGAGTGAACTTGGTTCCTTTGCTGTAAAGACCTGAAGTAAAGGTGATCACGAGTTGATCTGCATTTTTCTTTACAACAAGTTGTGGACTTTTGATTTCCAGATGTAAACGGGTGTCCTCGACTTCTTGGATAGATTTTGACGTATAAAGCGATGCTTTTAGGGCAGATTCAACTGAGGTCAGTTTTGAAGACAATTGAGCCTGTTGCCAATTAAGTTGATTATAACCACTGGTTACCAAGTAAAGCAACGCGACCAGAAGTGCAACGATTGCAAAAGAGAACAGGCTTACCTTATTGAAAAGTGGTTGATGCTGGCGCCGATGCAACGCAGAGAGCCCTGCGATATAGCTTGCGTTGCCCGGCACTTTCTGGAGTGCCTCAGTCCAGCACGCCTCAGCTTTCAATAACATACCCTGTTGTGCATAAATGCGCGCGTGAAGATCCAGAGCCTCAGTATCGGTGCATTCCCCAGAGTCAATTGCTATCTTAAGCGCTCGCAAGGCTTCTTCATACTTCCCTTGGCGAGCCAGCAACGACGCAAGGAAATAGTTGCTGAGACTATCAGGGGATTCACCTGACGCTGCATGCTGATCGTCAGTATGAGCACTTTGCCTATCCGGTTCTATTTGCATTTCAAGATTCCCCTTTGTTATATCGCTATCTTGTTATTATGTAGTCGACATATCATCAGATTAGGTCGCTGATTCGTCTATCCGCCTGCTGTTGTAAGTCAATGGGTAAAAGAAAGCGGAGTTGTCGGTTAATCATCTTTAATCCATCGATATCATCATTGTTGATAGCTCGTTCACCCTGATTGATTAATTGTTCTGCCTGTTGAGAATCTCGCATCAAATGCCTCTTGTCAGCAAGATTCTTGAAGCGTACTTTGTGGTATTCAGGCAACCTGTTTAAAACTTCAAAATAAAGGGTATCAAACTCATCTATGCAATGCCTGAGCAGATCAAGATCCTTCATAGTAATGGCTTTTTGGCAATCATTGTCAAGTGCCCGAAACTGTTTCTTGTCAGACTCCTCCCCAAATTGGTTAACAATAGCTTCGGTATCTTTCCTCGACTCCGCTGCTTTTTCAAGAAAGAGTGGCCATTCGACTGCATCCTCAACTTCATCTATAGCTGAGGTAAGGTCACGAATTCTCCGATCAAGTTGGGAAAGTGCATCCTGATCATGTTCTGCCGCATCAATGAGAGAGTCTACCTGATCAATCAGTTGTTCATCCTCTATACGCAATATTGCTACATCGGCACTTTGGTTATTTGTCTTTCCTGCATTTTCCCGTAATGCCTCAACTCTTTTTTTCTGTTCTAAAACTTCTTTTTGCAACTCCTCAAGAGAATCATGTTTCATTTTGAGATCCCATTTTAGCTCAAAATCTTCATCAAGTGCAGAGACATACACTAAGACACGAACCTCCTGTGATTCATCCATTACAAGTGTAACTTCCACTTTACTTCCAGCAGGCAACTCCCGTTTTACATCAGTTCCTTTAATGATAAGTTCGCCAATCCCGTGGTTTCTGGTTGCCTTGGCGTTTTCTCCCTCAATAACCGAAATGCGAAGTTTATCCTCAGCTTTACCAGCACGAAGCGTAACCGTTGAACGGAAATCACTGCTCCCCCTAGCTGGGAGTTTCGTTCCCTTTCTGATAAATACTGCCACCTCATCATTTGCCAGACCAACTCCTATCGTATTGGAGGCTGGCGGTTTATCAGGAACAACTCCAATCGTATAGACCAAATGCATAGGTGATGTCGCAATTTTTGTGCCGGTTGAATCACAAAATTCTATACTGTACTCACAGCGTCTGTTTACATCCGCAAATAATTGGGTCATGAAGATCCCCTCAACTCCAAGCCTGATTCTTCCTGTGCGCCATTTTGTTTTGGTATCCACAAACTCGATAGTGAATCCGTCGGGATTTTGACCGTTCGGGGGAACCAGCCGACCTCCGATGTCTGGATCGGATACATTTCCAACCGGCTCATGTTCTACATCAATGCGCCAAACATCTTTGGATAACGGCACTTTCGAAGGAGGAAGTGGCTGAGTACTCGCATAAATAGCAGCCCCTCGAGCTACAACTGTCACTGGGTCAATTCCGAATTCCAACTTGCCACCCAGTCCCGCCTCTACCGCATCTCGAACCCAAGGGTTCAGGGTGCTACCTCCAACCATAAGAATACGTTCCATATCAGAACCAGCTAGCCCTTTTTCTTGCAACGTCTTGCGGCATAGTCTCAAGGAACTTTCAATATACGGTTTACTCACCTGTTCGACGTCGGCGGGTGTGAGCGTATAGTTAAAATCCACAATACGGCCATCTACATCCTCACAAAGACCATCTATCCATATCTCCGATGGGGATTTTGTTCGGCATACCTCAATTTTAGCCTGTTCTGCGTAATATTTCAACTTCCCGAACGTGGACGCCCATTTTGGATTGTTACGTCGAAAATCAGGCAGATTATACTGCTCTGTGAGTACCGGAGCAAGCTTTCTCGTTACCAGATCCCAATCAATCAGTTTGCCTCCCAAATGATTATCGCCATCATGGTTAACGACCTGGATCAATCCATCACGAATTCGCATGACTGCAGCATCAAACGTCCCGCCACCGAAATCGTAGACGAGCCAGTAGACATTCTCACTCTTACTTTGAAATCCGTATGCAAGGGATGCCGCAACCGGTTCCAATAGCAACGGACAGCGAGTGAACCCAGCCAATTCTGCCGCTTTTTGTGTAGCGTTTGTCTGAGGTAATTCAAATGCTGCAGGAACAGTCACAACTGCTGTTATTACCTGCTCTCCCATAGTCGATTGTACATCCATTTTTAATGACTTGAGCACCTCTGCGGAAAGTGCTTCAGGCGTCATCTCCCGCCCACTGTTACGGAAAACCTTTTTACCCTCAGCACCAAGTCCCATTCGCAGTTTAAACTCAAGGTCACCATTCTCCATGTCATCCACCAATGCATGGAGTTTTGCTTCCACTCCAACATGAAGATTCCCCCGTTTGTCCATCCATACAGCCGAAGGGGTTATGATTGATCCGCCTTTATTGGGAATAGGTTTCGCACCAGTGCCATCGATGACCGCGATGGTGCTATTGGTAGTTCCAAGATCAATGCCAAAATCGATTGTCGTTCTTTGCATGGTTATTTTTCTCCACGTTTTTTTCAGTTGTTTTGTGAGGACAGCCAGTCACAACGATTCCGTGATTGACGCAGACACCTTTTCCTCCTTATTTTCTTGCTCTTCAATATTTGGCGGAGCGGATCCGCTCTTTGGAACTGCCACAAAAACCTCTCCTTGCTGGATAAGCTGATCTCCAAAAAAGATAATGGGAACTACCGTACTCTCAACCTTTGCATACGTCAGTCCTTCTTTTGGAAGAAAATCGCTTGGTTTCATCAAGCTTTCACTACCGGGAGGATATCGTTTGTCAACAGGATCTTGAACATCTATGTTAGCCGCTTTGAGAGCATCAATCCCTCGATTGATTCGCCCCAATGCACGTCGAGCCGATGGTTCGTCATGCGAAATATCATCATTATTCCACTCTCTCTTGAAAAACTTGGTTTTCAAATACCATAGACAAGTTGCCATTTCTGCCACTGTCCGCAATAAGACTGTATCTCCCCCTTTGCTTTTTTTGGCAACCGTTTTTTTCTGAACATTGACAGAGGTCGCCTCTGCTTTCTTTGACAACTTTGAATCAACAGCAGGAAGCTTGATCCGGTATTCAGGAGGTTGTGACAATTGTCGTAGCTCGTCCTTGATGTTCGATACGCTCTCGCTTCTTTTTATTCTTTTTTTAGTGTTACCCGGCTGCTTCTGGCTCATAAACCGCACTCCCCCTGATTTAGCTCTTGATTTCGCACACTGATTTGATAAAGAATGTTCTTTGATATTTCATCCAACCAACCCATTGACCATGGTTGGCTGTTCTGAAGATCCTGCCGGATCTTTTCCAAACTTCCAACCACGATTCTTCATTGCTTTTATTCCCCTACAATCAACATACTCCCCCTCCGACCGTATTCCGGCCGCCATACTTGGGCTCGGGGTATTTCTTTCAAAAATTGCAATCGTATTCTCTTGTGCTGATTGTAGTCTCCTGCGTGCTTGCGTTAGACTTGCAATGCGATCTCTTGTTATTTCCTTTGCCTCTATTTCAGATTTATTCTGAGTATCGATAAGTCGCTGTTGAACCGCTTTCAGAGTACTACCCGCTGTTTCAACTGATTTTTGCGCTGCAAGAAGTTCACTTTGCAATTGTTCTATCTTTGATTTTCCTTGGCGTGAGTTTCTGCTTTTTAGTATTTGCAGGGCAGCAAGGAAGGCCAACAGCACAAGAAACACGACTATCATTTGGAGTTCAAAGTTCTTGGAACTAAAAATGATAAGCCCTGTTAGGGTAAGGGGGAAAGCCATAAATGTCATTCCATTATTATAACTTTTCAGAATAGTCTGAATAGCCTCCTGTTTTACTTTTAACTGGCTCTGTATGTCAGAAACCCTGTGCTTAAAATCCTCAACAATGCTCTTTGAAGATGATACTTCTGTAACTAATTCCTTAAATCTAATGGGGTTACGTGCTTTTTTTTCCTCATCTTCTGCCATGCTAACAGACTTTTCTGAATCTTTTATTGCTTGCGCAATTTCAGGAAATTTGGACTCGGATCCCGCCTCAGATCGGGCTTTTTGCCAGGATGCGACTCGCAACGTATACTCTTTATGTTCATCTCGGCATTCAGTACATCGAGGCACTATCACGTCACCATAGAGATATTCGATCCCTTCACCGAATATGAGTTGTGTCCGCTTTTGTTCACCAGACATGGCAACAACAATCTGGCACTGGGGATCAGCAGGATGTGTGCCGCAAAAATAACAGGTATGATCTTCAGCCGACTGCCCTATATCCTTACGGGTTCCTTTAAGTTTTGAATTGCCCAGAAGATCTTTCAGAGCTTTTGTACCGGGAATTGAGCACCCAATGTCATTGGCGAATTTTGTTATATTTGCAAGGCTTCTCTGCACTCCCCGATCATCAGGATCAACTTCATCCGCCAGCAACAGGTACTCCATTGATTCCCTGACATGCACTTTGCTTCTGTCTTTTCGATCTTGTCGTTCTCTGTTATCCTTTTCATTACAAGTACTGCACATGAATAGCGGTATATTCTTATAAGTAAAGTTGACCCAACGTGTATAATATGAATCTCCGCAACAAAGACACGACGGCATCATAAAGGATGGAGTATTAGGATTGGGATACGAGCGCAAGGTTCTCTCAAGCTCATATTGGGTCATTCCTCTAAGCTTGGCCATAATTTTTTCAATAGCAGAACTCTCTTGATTAAGTTCGTTTATTGCATCATTGAAAACATGAATACCCTTGTGACTTAAACTATAACCGAGAGCACGCCGCAATGGCTTGCCTATTTCAACGTCAAGAATTGCAAGTTCTCCAATGGAAGCATTATAATTACCCGCTTTCACTTTTTGACGTGCAGCTTCAAGAGAGGCAAGTATCTCATCAGGAAGTTCCCAATATCCTGGACAGCACCAGTCATTGCCTGATGCGCTGTTCTCGTTCAGTATCCTGATATGATCCGCTATTCTGCCTTTGATAGTCTCACCAAGAGCGATATCCTGCGCCATTTCGAGCAGTTTGATGCCTTCATCCCATTTTTCCGTCTTGTTTGAGTATGATAACTGCCCATCAAATATTGCTTCGGCTACCATATCATGCAGGCCAATCCGGACAGGACTCTCCTGGGGCAAAATCATGTCTACAGTCGTCAATATTTTTGTTGTTTGATCGTGTAGATCAAGTATATGACGACGTCCTTGTTGCGGAAAAGTTTCCCATCGGTTCCTTGCGGTATCAATCGCAGTTTTAAGGTGTGTACGGAAAGGTTTGAGAGCCTCTCGCACAACGTCATCATGCAAATCCCTGCTTTTTGCCGCAGATTCAACCATATTAATATGCCTCTTTGCCAAACCGGAGTCACCATTTTGGGCCGCTTTGCAGGCGAGTTGAGCATTTACCAACAACAGGGCTTTTGGCAGTGAATGTCGGATACTACTCACAAAATATCTTGTCAATTGGATGTCGTCTATTTCATGAACACGTTTTTCGAGTAGTGTCCAAAATGTTTCGCTCTGGCATACCGTCCACCATCCGTCAAAAATCTCAGTCCATTGATTCACCCGGTTATCTTTCGAGAAGAGATGATGATTCATCTTTTTTGCATCAAGTTCATAATCCAATATGACCAAATGACGCAAAACGGTCTGGTTATGAATTGCAATCTGTGCCCTGTCACCACCCTGTTTTACCTGATCGGCCCATATCCTTTGAGCCGCTTCTATCTTATTTTCATTAAGAGCATCAAGCGCTTGATCTGTTTTCTCACCGTTTGTAGGCCAGAACCAGAAAAGTTCGTCGAGTAGCCGGGCTTTTGGGTTATTCATCCGGTCCATGGCCACGTCGATATCCTCTGATGTAGTCTGGAATGCCAATGGAGATTGCTCCTCATGTTGCGAGGACGAACCAACTCCAAGTTTCCTCTGCATTTCCAAACGCTTCTGTTGGCGGCGAACATCTGCAGGTGAAGAGCCTAAAGAAAGTCCCAATACCCTGTGCAGGTTTTTTCGATATAAATCAGGAGCTACAAAATCAAGCAACTCCTGACATTCATTTACCTCGGCAACTTGAGTCATATACAAAAATATGTTATAGAGGATGTGCCCCGGATTACGCTATCACCAACTTTTGTTGTGTATAAACATAACCCTTCAAGCGCAGTGAAATTGGCGTACGATTGCACCATTTGGGCTCTTTGCTTATCTCTTCTCAGATCCAACTTACCCGGTTCAATTTTGGTATTAAAGATTATGAGTGATTTTCAATCTGTCAAGTATTGCTTTGGCTTTATCAATTTGCAGGGGTTTTCTGTCAGGCACTAAATAGTAAGAAAATTTACCTTATAACTTCCGCCTTAGTATTCTGAAATTATTTTCTTGTGTATTCCGAACCTCTGCATCTTTACTCATCCGCAAAGCAAGATTTCATATTAGGATGTTTGGTATCAATAGATTATTCAACTTTTGGCAGGTTCCCACGCATAGGCAACTACCCGACCCTTATCATCATATTCAAGACGTACACGACGAAGTTTTCCAACATTGACGGTAGAAAGTCGATTTTTGCTGTCATAATTGTGCGCCAACTCCAAGCCATTCGGACAGGTAATCACCCGGGGCATCCCCTCAAGAGCACCGTTGTTATGATTCTCGAAAGATGTACGGCCACCATCAAACCCGGTCATGGTAAGAACCCTCCCATTTTCGAAATTGACTGTGGCAGATCGGTCTCCACGAGTCGTGACAATCTTCTTGAAATTACCATCGTTATCGTAATTGTAGACCGTATTACCCCAGGAAGAATTCACAGCATCAATACGACCATTTCCGTCGCGTTTGATGTTGCATCCATAATTTCCTTCTCCGTTTTTACCCTGTTGAACTATGGCAGAGAGTCCGTTCCATTCATCATAATTCAAAAGGATATGTCCCCCAGTGTAATCTTTTACCTCAATCGGACGCCCTCTACGGTCAACCTTGGTTTCCTGCCATTCCGACAATTTTGTCCCTGCCTTGGCTGGATGCAAAATAATGGAAGAAAGCAGACCCTGACCATCATATTGGAAAGAGGTGCCTTGAGCTGGATTCTCCATTCTGGACAATTGCCCATCCTGACGCCATTCCTGAGTCAACATCGATCGACCGGATTCAGACAAGCTGGATAATTTTCCGCTCTTATTATATTGTGCAGAGAGCCACGAAACTCCATTGCGTTCCATTGTTCTGCTTCTGCCATCCTGAGATTCAATAAGCCTCACTGATTGCTTGTCAGGTGTTGTAATGGTCATCTCAACGCCACCGCCTGCGGGATAAACCCACATTGTGTTTGTACCATCGGCCGCAGCTTTGGTTGGCCGCATATATCGATCATATTGCATAACCATCTTGTTACCGCTCTCTTTTCCACCTTTCAGTAACTCTTGTGAAGACACAGTCAGACCTTCTGGCGACTGAGAAATAGTGTTCGCGAAAGTGACATCATCTGACTTCTCTGATAGCATCTGCCCATGAATGTTATACTGAAAAGAACGAAGAACTTTAGCCTGATTACCACCTGCCTTACCTGCCCAAGTGACAGCGGTTACCAGTGAACCAGCATAACGATATCCAATTGTTCCCCTGTCAGATGCCACAGCAGACAACCTGCCAAGATTATCGTAGTTGTAGTTTACTTCAACAGATTTTGATTGCTTGTTGTCATATGAACTCCCGATCGCCTTTACCAACTTGCCACTCCCATCATATCCTAAACTGATCTCACCGGCAAGTTGGCCACCGATCAGAGCAACAATGCGAGATACCTGACCAGCAGCACCCCGCTCGTAAATTGTGATTTGCGGTCCATTTTTGACCGCAATAAGGTCTCCATACTTTGTAAAATGCCACTCTTGACCATTTTTTAACAGGAGCACCTGTGTTTCCATGTTCTTCAAGAAGAATGGTCGAACATTACCCAATCCAAAAAAAAGCCCGTCGGAATCTGGTACCAGTAAACGGCTACCTCCAAGTTCATTTACTGGGCCTACATCCTTGAATCGGGCTTGAATACTGTTGAGAGGGGTTAACAGTTGATACCCTATTGAGTATGATACTTTGCCGCCTTCTCGATTAGCTGGAATGCGAAGCTCCTGCAGTCGAGGTAAATCCAGTGACCATCCCTCGCCTAACGCCCCTTTTGGATTAAAAAATGAATTGAAACTGCGTGCGAGCTGTATATTTCTGCCGCCTGCGATCGGGACTGCAAGATCAACTTCATCAAGGCGGCATGGGCCTAAAGCCTGTGTCTCTGCACCTGGAATAGAGACCATCTTATACTCTTTGTTACCATCAGACACCCGATTGACGGTTAGCGGGCTTGGTGCCACGTCACTAATTACCCCCTCAAGATGTTCTGCAAGCTTTACACTGCGTTCCACCTCCTTGCGAAGTTCGACAGGAGCCTTGGCCACATCAGCAGAAGTTGTATAAGTTTTGACCGCCTTGCTTTCTGGAGAAAGTTCAACACCTCCGAACACCCGTGCAATCCGAATAGTGTTTCCCGCATAACGCTTACGAGTTACTTCCATGGCCGGCGTGACATGCTCAAAAGATATTTTCCGGACATCATAGTCATTCATCCAGAACGGCATGGGGGTTCCCTGATCTCGAAGTTTTTCGGCCACAGCAGTCAAAAGCGCGATCCGGCGCAATTCCGTGAATACCGGCACAGGTTTTGTGATGCCTGTCTCCTTGGGAGGTATGAGATACTGCTCGCTACCAATAGCATCATAATTGGTTGTAAACCAAGAGGTAAACGCCTGAGCACCGGGTGACGACTGACCCGTCGGATCGTCCACCAACTTGCCGTTTACCCACCTCATCTTCTGAGTCTTGACTTTGAGGGGAACATCGAAAAGTGTCAATTCCTTGCGTGTACCTTCGTAGCGGCGCGCCGCCGCCGGAACAATCCAAAACCTTTCCCAAATTCCCATTTTCTGAGCCTCCTGCAGGTCGCCTCCTCCGAAGTACGTTGTCTCCAGAACATTGGCGTAACCAGGTATCCGACTATCAATACCCTTTTTGGTTATATTGTCCACCCCTTGGCCATAGCCTTTCATCAGGCGGTCCGTTTCATACAAAACCCAACCTACATAGGTGTCTTCCGTTGCCTTGCTGTGCCGGATAACCATAGGAGATTTCTGTGGGTTTTCCGGGTTGGGATCAATCGTCACCGTCGGGCCCTCGCCATTCAGATAGACCGAGCGAAAGACGGTGACCACATCATCCAGACGCAATGGCGGCAGCTTGATGCTTCCTTCCTCTTCACCAACGAGAATCAAGTTGCCGTTGGCATCGGTACGCACACCTTTCAGTTCACCCATTCCTTCGAGCATCCTGCCTGAACCGCCAAGATATACGCCGCCGACAGGGGAAGAATATAAACCAACATCTCGAATATCTCTTCCCTCGCTATTATTAGCCAATGAATTGAGTACCTTCTTCTTAACTTCATTTTTTATTGCGTAATTAAGTGTGCCGATCGTTTTATCAGAAATAGTTTTCAATACTTCCTTTAAATCAAGGGACGTTGTAGTTTTTACAATTGCTTGTTTTTCTATCTTGTAAGAAAAATGTAATGGCTGTGGAATACCTCTATAATTCCAAGTCATCCAATTTTCTTGTAATGTTTTAGGATTATAGTGCTTAATCTCAACTGTATTTATGAGGTATTTAATGGCGGTTTCGGGTATGTCTTTTACAATTTGTATTGCCTTCTCTATTTGTTGAAATTGTTCACTGGCCTTTTTCAACGCATCTTTTTGAGTTTTGAAAATTGCAAGCGAGTTCGGAGCAACTTTTCCAATGTCATTTTCATAGCTATTCATGATCGCCTCACCTAAAGGGGATGTTGCAAGCAATCCTATGGCTTGGGGCATACCTCCTACACCTAGAGGAATATATTGGTAAATATTAAGACCTTCTGCCACAAGTATGCGAGGATATAAGTACAAAAATCCATCACGAAATCCCTCGTATTGATGCAATAGATCTTGTGTCTGCTGTATCATTTCGTATTGCCTGTCTCGCATTTCAGTTTGCTGCCCACGTATTTTATCCATCATTTCAAGTTGCTTGTCGCGCATATCTGCTTGCTGCTCTCGTATTTTATCCATTATTTCAAGTTGCTTGTCGCGCATTTCAGCAAGTGTCCGCTCGGTACCATTTAGGTCAATGAAGTTCACGGGGTCATTTCCACTATATGAGTAAAACGAGCAACTCTCAGAATCTATTGAGGGTATGCGCTTCTGCGGATCAGGCTGTAGAAAACTGCCAAGTGTTGAAGCATAAGCCCTCGCCATTGTCAGATATCCCCCAGTTTGGTCATCCCGGAAAAGCCCTGCAAATCCAAGCGTCAGCGACGAGGCTCGCTGTGCATTGACCGGTACCCCGAAAGGATCGTAATCACAGGAGCGGTTCACATGGCCTTGGGCATCCGTCACCAACCGTACAGAGCCCAAATGATCGTGCAGCAACCATTCCACTTTACCGTTTCGTACAAGCGCAAGTGGAGTATCACCCTCCCAAATCACAAGTGTGCGCACTCCACCCGGCTCATCAATCACCAGCGGGTGCCCATTGCTTGATAGCGGATCGGGAATAAAGCGCGTCTCTCCTGATGTGCTCTTGCGAACTACAAGCTGGCCATTGCCGTCATAACGGTATTCAGCAGATTCGTTGCCCGACTCCGCCTTTGCCAAACGACCATCGGGGCGATAGGCGTATTTCCGTGCAACACCATCCAACGTGACGCTGGTCAGGTTGCCACAAGTATCGTACTGAACTGGTTTCCCATCCATGTTGGTCAACCGACCCGCCCAATCGTAAGTGCAGAGCTGTTCAGGACTCCCTGTTTTTGTTGCCTTTGTGCGGTTGCCTTCCTGATCGTATTCATAACCGTACTCGCTTCCACCGGGGCCTGTTGCGCGAACAAGCCTGCCCATAGTGTCATAAGCGTACTGCCTCGTAAATTTACTTTGCCCAGAGGATTCGCTGATAGTGGTAATCCGCCCGTCAGGGCCATGATTGTAGGAAAAGCTGGACAACACCGAATACTGTCGGTCATCAGGGTTTTTGAAAAATCCGTGTGTAATCTCCGACAGTTCTCCGTTGGGCTGCCGTTTCCAGAAAGTCTTTACCCCATTGGGAAGTGAACGAATGACAGTGTTCTGCCCTGTCTGATAATTGTAGGTGATATCACCAGCAGGCGTCTCAATTTTAGCAATACGTCCAAGAAAATCGTATGTCCATGCTATACGATAAAAGTTCCCAATTTTTTTCTCAGCAAGGCGTCCAAGATCATCATATTTATAATTGATTTGTGGAGTGCCCTTGCGATCCACAGTAGCCAACAGCCCACGATTATCGTAGCTATAAGCAACCTCACTCACACCATCGTTCATATTCTCAACCCTTCCATTGGCATCATACTGCCATGTAACTGCTGAACCATCAGGAGATGTTTCCGTTACTGTACGTATTGATCTGTCTGATGAAAACGTGTATGCATATAGCGTTGCTCTGCCTGCAGGATCTATCCTTCGTGAAATTTGGCCCTCATTATTGTATTCAACCCGCCAAGAGATACCTTCGCCGTATGCAATTGGAATTATATTTCCAGAGATATGAGTAGCTGTTAGAAAATATCGCGCAGCAAGCAATCCGAGAACAAAAAAAATTCCGATAGTAATTTTGCTCCAGACTGAACCGTATCTAAGTTTGCTCAACATAGCGGACGATATCTATTATTGCTATTTTCCTTTCAATTTCTTTTATCTAAGCTGTATACTTTTTATTGCTTTTTATGCGTTTATGCGTTGTTACTATGAAGGGCTCTTCGCGGAATTTAATGGAAAAGAAATTTCATATTACTGCGCAGTTAGATTGTCATATCCAGTTTCCCACAGTAAAAGAGGATTCTTGTTCGATAGCTTTCGAAGCTTCGAAACCCTCGGGCAGTCGCCTTTAACAACTGGATTTTGCTGTTTAAGCCTTCCGACATAGCGTTGCTGACTTGAT
>CAIPYV010000131.1 GCA_903869365.1 uncultured Chlorobiaceae bacterium | reverse complement strand
GCAAAATAGCGCCCAAAACATTCTGTACCGCTGCCCCTTCACCGCCCCGCCAACGCCTGCATCATCTCGCTGATCTGCGCCTGCATCGCCTCAACCTGCCCGCTTAACTTCGCTGCATTCTCGCGTGCTGCATCGCGCTCGCTCGGCTTCTTCCCTCGAGAAGGGGAGATATCAGGAACTTCTTGATCAGCAGAGGATTTATTCTGATCTTTATTTGAGCCAAGTCAAAGGGTTGGCATTAGACTTGTGATCTATCCATTTCCACTAACCATTCGTAACTCACTGAAAACATGTGGTGGACTTACGCGTTATTATCGGCTCTGTTTGCAGCATTTACTGCTATACTTGCCAAAATCGGCATAAAAGGGGTTAACTCCGATTTGGCCACAGCAATACGAACGGTATTCATTCTATGTATTGCATGGGGTATTGTCTTTGCCCGGAAAGAGGTAGAAGGTATACATCTCCTTTCAAAAAACAACTGGTTATTTCTTGGTCTCTCAGGTGTTGCAACCGGTTTATCCTGGATATGCTATTTTAAAGCGTTGCAGATGGGAAAGGTTTCACAGGTTGCCCCTGTCGATAAAATGAGCGTTGCCATAGCAATAATTTTATCAGCTTTGTTCCTGCATGAGGTTCTGACATGGAAAATCTTGATGGGAGCACTCCTGATCATCGGAGGTTCTGTGCTGATTATTTTGTAGTGGATATGAGGATCTCCTTCGGAGGCCTCAAAGTCGCTCAGGAACCAGTGAAAAAAAAGCTTTATCCTGCCAAAAGAGATTGCTGATGCTTTTGATATTTATGTAAAACTTGTACAAGGGGAATTTCCCGGAGTAACCGCGACAGAAGTTGCAACAGCCGTTTTTGGCGTGCATATGAAAAGGGATAAGTTTTTTCAAAGCCAGCTGAAAAAGTTGGCAGGATTTGGTGCAAAGAAAAAAGCGCATCCAGCGCAAATGATCAAAGATATTGATTTGGCTTGTGCGGGGTAGCTTTTCCGGAAATACGTTTCTCCAACGCAGGTATTGATTCAGGGGTGTCGGGTTTGGCAACTTCATCCTGAAAAAATGACCGTTTTAATTGAACATTATTGTTCAATTTTCTCTGAATTCTGAATCGACCCTAGTTCGTACCAGACGCCACGTCCACTGCCATGTTGAGTCAGATGGCCACGTTGAACCAGGTTTCGGAAGTGAACTTTCAAGGTGTTGCGGCTGATGCCAGTCAGCTTGATAGCATTGCCTATCGTTATGCGTCCATGTTCACGGACAAATTCAACGATATGCAGTGAGATTTCTGGCAAAGAAGTCATGACGATCTTCTCTCGCTCTACTTTCTTCTCAAGGCGGCGGACCTGATCGGCCAGCGAACGAAGAAAAAACACCAGCCACGGCTGCCAGTTTGGGGTATCAGTCCGGATTAAACCCTGAGTTTGTCGTAGAGCCAGGTAGTAGGCTTCTTTGTTGAGTTCGATGACGCTTTCCAGTGAACTGTATGGTACGTAAGCGTACCCCGACTGAAGTAACAGTAAGGTGGTTAAGACACGACTGAGCCGACCATTTCCATCCTGGAACGGGTGGATTTCGAGAAAGACCACCACAAAAATAGCGATGATTAAAAGTGGGTGCAGTGTTTTTTGCTCACGTTCATCTTTTACCCAGGTAACCAGTTCGGCCATCAGGTGAGGGGTATTGAAGGGAGTTGCGGTTTCGAACACCATACCGATCTGATTGCCGTTTTCATCAAAAGCTGCAACACTGTTTGAGTTGGTTTTGTACTCTCCTCTGTGTGGAGAATCCTTATCGCTATGGCGCAGGAGAATCTGATGTAACTGTTTGATGTGGTTCTCGTTGAAAGGGATGTTTGGCCACGATTCGAACACCAGGTCCATCAGCTCCGCATAACCTGCAACTTCCTGTTCATCACGTGTTTCGAAAGACTGAATAACCAGGTTGGAAAGGAGACGCTCAACCTCTCGATCGGACAGTTTACTTCCCTCGATGCGGGTTGATGATCCGATGCTCTCGATGGTGGCAACCCTGCGTAAGGCTGAAAGACGATCAGGGGCAAGAGTGCCCAGAGTACGCCAGACGCCTTTGAATTCATCGATCTGAGCAATCAGGCTCAGGATCTCCGGAGTGATGTGAATCGTATCAGTTCGTAACATAAACCAATTATACACCCATTTACACCCAATTACAAATTAGCTTTTGCAGATTCACTCCTGTCAATTTGACTGGCAGGAAGGGATGTACACCGAGAGTGGTTTGAACCTGAAAAGTTTAAGCAAGCGAAACTCAGAGGAGAAAGGGGGAGGAAGATGACTCGTAAACTCCTGTAAAATATTATTTTGAAATAATTTAATTTACATGATGTATGTTATACAACAAATCTTAGGGATAAAAAAAAGAGGACTTTACATACGCGACATTTTGTCCCCCAAACTGCAATAGTATTATTGGGCTCAAGTTTGCCTCTGTCTCAGTATCTCGTAGGGTCATCTGATAGATTGCCATTACTGAAGTATTTTATCGCGTTCCAAAAAAAGTTATCAGCAAAATACTACATTATCTAATAACCTATGATTGATAATCTCATAGTTCATATCGCAGATTATGAATCGCTAAGGGATTTGGAAACCACATGCACATTTCACACCCATTCCATATGGGTCAGTATTTGACTTTGTTTTGTTAAGAGCTTTGTTACCAGCCTCAATACAATCATGAAGCTGTAAGGAACTCTGTATATGGAAGAAAAGCCAGATAAGAACGAAACCACAAGCGACAAATACTGTCCGAAATGTCATCACCCTCTCACCGAGGTCGGTGCGTTCTGGATTTGTCGGCAACATGGACTGGTTTCGTTTGAAAAACTACATACAGCGCTCCGCATTTTCCTCAGCTATGGTCACTATGCAGACAAGGAACTCGTTTGCAGGATATAAACTGATCTGGAAAAACGTAGCCACGGCGTATGCCTAGACGAAATAGCCATTGCTGCCATTTTTTGCTGCATATCCATGTAAGAATCAATTTCATAATATTGTAACAGGTGAGATTGTGAACATTGCAAAGATATCTTTCTTAATCCTCTCTCTTAGCTGCGTATCAATTCAGGCACAAGGCAAGAGTACTAATCCTTATTTATTTGATCAACTCAGGAAGCCTTCCTACCGTCAATCATTTATCAAAATGTTTAACGGAGAGCGACATCTTGACCCATGGTTGACTCGTTACATAAAGAACAGATATGGAGTAGACATCCCAGCTGTCATTGTCAAAATTGGGCATAAGAGGTATGAGCTTCAACGAGTCTGCGAGCCTCACAATTGCTGTGGAAAATTATTTTATATTTTATTCTCGCCAAAAGGCGCCCGTGCTTGGGGGCTTTTTATCACAGACGATGGAACTTCAAGGTTTTTTGGTAAGCCAGACGATAACATAAAATCTGCATTGATATCGCATGGACAATAGAATCATTGATTCCCTTCTTTAATACCGGGATGGTTCTAAAAGGCTCTTCGCGGAATTTAAT
>CAIPYV010000130.1 GCA_903869365.1 uncultured Chlorobiaceae bacterium | reverse complement strand
TCACCCGTTCACGAGACACACTCTCCAAATCGGGAAAGGCCTCCTTATCGAGTACCCTCATTAACCGGTGAAAAGCATCACTCTTCCCCTGATGGGGAGTCGCCGAAAGCAACAGCACATAAGGCGCAGCCTCTGCCAACCCTTGACCAAGCCTGTGACGGGCAACCTGATCAGTACTGCCGCCAAGGCGGTGAGCTTCATCGACAATAACCAGATCCCATCCTACAGTTATCAGCTCTTCATAGCGGCTTCGGTTATACTCTCCCACTCGTTCAGCCGACCAGCCTCGCCGTTTCTCCATTGGTTTCACCGAATCCAGAGAGACAATAACCTGATCGAACATTGACCACAGTGAATTGCCGCTCTCCGCTCCCGGAGCCAAACGCTGGAGCGTTCCGATATCATCACCAAGCACCAGCCGAAACTGCTCATTGAAGTGAGTCTGCATTTCCGCGACCCACTGAGTCGCCAAACCTTTTGGAGCAACCACCAGTGTACGGCGGACCAATCCGCGAAGTTTAAGCTCCCGCATGATAAGGCCCGCTTCAATGGTTTTGCCAAGGCCAACCTCATCGGCCAGCAAATATCGAACCCGGTCAGCGGAAACCGCTTTTGACAAAGCATGAATTTGATGCGGGAGAGGAATCACGTTTGACTCCATTGGAGCCAGTAAGACATGTCCATCAGAAGCACTACTGCCTCCTTCCAGAACTTCCGCCACCTTTGCTGCTGCCGCAATATATCCGATCCGGTGAGCCTCAATCTCAGGCCGCAGGGAAAGGTTCAGTGCCTGCAATGCAGAACGGGGAACACGCACAACCGCCTCCTGATTCGGCAACCAGACCCGGCAAACCGTCTTACCCCACAAGGTGTGCTCTTCAATGACCTTGCAAGCACTTTTGTGGATAGTGCTGTATTGCCAGGTTTTATCCATATCGAACAATTCCCATCGACTTAGTCAGTGCACAGTGACTAAGTTGATTGTAAACTGACGCAAACTTAGTCACAAGCTTAGTCACTCGACACCTCCCATACTTTCAACCGTCTGAAACCATGTTGAAGATTTATTCTCCCATTCTGGTTATTACCTTCATCGCGAACACTCAACCCACCTGACACAAAGAGGGGTTGTTCAGAATTATTCAGATCCTCGCCAGTACAACCCGCTTCATCGAGATAATAAAAGTGCATTCTATTCTACCCTTTGATATCGTAAAGGCTTTGAAAGCTTCATGATCTTATGTTCATCCAAAGCTTTCTTCAACCATATATTTGCTTGTGTTTCAACCACATTAAGTGACTCAGAAATCTCTTCAATGGTGGCAGGAGTCTTCAGCTTATTTAATATGTGCGGCAATACAGCCTGATAAACAGCATCCGTGAATTCCCCTGAATTTATTTCTTGATCGACCACAAGCATCTCACCACTCACCACTTCATCAACCTTTTCCTTCGCATTTTCAATACTTGACATTTCCATGAGCGACATATAGTCAAAAAGTCCAGGATTTTGCTGGTATTGTTTCTCTTGTGTTTGAGTTGACAAGTCAGAAAGTTGTTGTTTCATGTTATTTCGGTCGATACACTCCGGCCAGGGGATTGCACCCAGATCCATCAACTTCTCATTCCCTTGCGGCGCATTGTCACCAATCCGAACAAAAACAGGCAGTGAATTTTCCCGTTTGAGTTCCTCCTCGGCACCAGCCCATGTCCCTCCTTTTTTATACTCGGCACTGACGACCAGCCCATAGTCCGCCATGGAATAGATGAGCTTGTTTCTGCCCATAGCTGTTCCTACCGTGAAGTGGGCGTTGGGGTGATAAGGAGATATTAACAACAAACGTCCATCAGCAATCGCATTGCGAGCAGTGCGCTCGACGCTTTTCTTTAAGAGGTTTTCTGCAAGGATTCCTATTGCCACTCCACCAACATCAATGGCTGCTGTTATGGAAATCTGGTCAACACCTCGAGCGCCTCCAGAAACCACCGGCATTCGATTATAGGCACACCACTCTGCGACATGGCGGGTAAAGGCTTCACCTTCTGAATCCACATTACGTGAGCCAACAATACCGAGTCCGCCACCGTTCAGCAGGGAGCGATCACCCACACCAAACAACAGCGGAGGCGCAATGTTTTTAAGATGCTTTTTGTAACGAACCGGATAATCCAAATCGCTTCGACTGATAATCCAAATGCCGTTGCGATGCCACTCTTCTACGGCAAAGCCCAGATGAACACCTCTACCAAGCAGGGCGCCCAAACGTTGCAGGTCAAGGCCTGACCCAATGGATGCATCGACAACATTTTCTTTTTGCAGTAAATCACTGGGACGCATTTTTACCCCAACGAGCCACCGAACAAGCGATGAATATTCTGACAGTGAAAGTGGTTTTTCAGCATGGTCTTTTCCGAATACTCCGCAAAGCAGGATAATCGCTTTTGTATCTTCCGTTAAAAAATCTTTCATCATCAATCCATCCTTGGCGTGTTTAAGGCTAATGCCATCGGGTATACTGCACAGCAGCCCGCTTGACGCAATAAAGCTGATGCAATGGTGAAAGTCCAACCTGAATCAATCATGTCATCAACCAATAAACATTCTCCTTTGAGGCACTGATCCGTGATATTAAAAACACCATCCAGGTTTCTTGCCTGCTGGTAGCTATTTTCCATCTCTTTCTGCTGCCTGTTTGCTTGTACCTTTTCAATACAAGGTACAAATGGCAAAGAAAGCGCAGCGGCCAGACGCATCGCAAAATCAGGGACAAGCGTTGGATGATTACGTGATGGAATACATGTTACCCATTCAGGAGCAGGTTCTGGCTTCCAATCCTTCAGCATTTCGACACATGCGTTAACAAGCTCATCGGCGTATCTGTTTTCTTCATACTTGCCGTGAGCAACGAGTTGCCCCCATCCAGCATCACGCCAGAGACTTAACGCTTTACCTTCTTGAGCTTGCAAAGTTTCTGGTATTTTGTAACCGACAAGGGGTGAATGCTGGAACATATTACTTACAGGCCATTGTTTTCTGGGAATGATTGGCTGATAGCTTCTGCGCAAAAAAAGCGCTGCTCGATTGGTAAAATTATGATCATAGTTGTCAGTCAACAATTCTACCCCTATACAATTACTACATTTACCACAGTCTCGCGACGAAGGATCGTCCAGTGCTTCCTGCAAAAAAGCCATTAAACAACCAGTGTGCCGCATATATGCACGCATCTGCTGTTGTTCTCCCCGCCTTATTTCGGTGATCAAATCGACATGTTTTTGATCGACGTGGTATGTAGCAGCAGTTGCTGTAACCTGCCATTTTGTACCGATTTTTATAATTGGTGATGGCGATTCAACCATCAGAAATTTTAAAGTTTTTTCGATCTGAGTTTTACGAAGATTCAATACGCTCTGAATGGACGGTACAGAAAGACCACTATCTGATTTATCCAAAGCAGTGAGGATTTCCGAAATGTGCTGTTGAGGTGGAAAAGCATTGCGAATAAAATAATCAGCAATGAGATCATCTTCTTCACCGCAAAGTAAAATCCCAAAAGCTTCGTCAACAGCTCGGCCGGCCCGACCAACCTGCTGATAATAATGCACCACTGATGCAGGACGTTGAAAGTGAATAACAAAACCCAAATCAGGTTTATCAAAACCCATTCCAAGCGCGACCGTTGCAACAAGTACTTTTATCTCATTGTTAAGAAGTTGCTGTTCCAGTTCTTCTTTTATGGAAGTTCCGTCTTCTCGATTTTGGATATCGGCATGATATGCTTTTGCATTTATTTCATTTATCCGAAGCCATTCCGCCACTCGCTCCGCATCACGCTGAGTAAGCGTATAGACTATTCCGCTTCCAGAAAGAGCTGGTATGGTTTGCGCCAGCCAAGCCATTCTTGCGGAAGGACTTGGCATATTGATATTCTGAAGTTTCAGGCTTTCTCGAACAAGAGAACCTCTCTGCAACTCGATATTTGAGCCTAACTGTACCTTAACATCAGCTACAACCCGGTCATTTGCTGTTGCTGTGGTAGCAAGAACAGGAACATTAGAAGGAATTGCTTGTAAAACTCGTACAATCCGACGATAGTCAGGTCTGAAATCGTGCCCCCAGTCAGATATACAATGCGCTTCATCGATAACAAATAATCCGATATTGCCAGCTATTTTTGAAAGGATTGTTTGACGAAATTCATCGTTTGCCAGGCGTTCAGGAGAAATCACAAGGATGTCAACTTGATTGGATGCAAGTTGACCTTTTATTTCCAGCCATTCATCATTGTTTGTGCTATTGATTGTTCGGGCTGTAACACCTATTCTTTGTGCAGCTTCGATTTGATTTCGCATCAGCGACAATAAGGGAGAAATCAGTAGCGTGGGGCCTGCTCCTTGTTCTCGAAACAGCTTTGTTGCCAGAAAATAAACCATACTTTTACCCCAACCAGTTCGCTGAACCACCAAAACCCGCTTTTGATTAAGTAACGACTCAATACTCTCCCACTGACCATCACGAAATGATGCCTGTGAGTTATCAAGGGCAGTTCTGAGATAAGCCAGTGCTCTTTGTTTACTATTCATTCTGCCCCCATTTTTGTTATGGCCTGATCGTACCATAAGAACATTTTTTGGTCTTCTTCGAGAACATTATTTTGAATTTTTTCGGCGGCGGCAATAATTGTTGCATAGTCGCGCTCTTGCCAGCGTTCCTGATTCGGCAAACACACCGGGCAAACCTTTTGGCCCCACAAGGTTTGCTCTTCGATGACCTTCATGGATAGTGGTGCATGGATGAGTAACACCAGGAATCAACTCTCATAAAGTCAGAATAATTGCCTAAATATTACTCATTGATTAATCGAATCCGCACTCAGTCCAACCGCACCAAGCATTTCAAGAAGATCACCTCGCCTGAAGGTTGCGGACAGTTGTTGTAATGAGACTTCTCTTTCTCCATAACAGGCTTTCAATGCATCTCTCACACCTCTCACTGCATTTGCATGATAAGCAGCTTCATTATCTTCAAACTTCTTCAGGATTTCATTGAAGTTTCGATGTGAGACCTCGGAAAGTGAAACAGTCATGTCACTTAGAAGATCTCGACCGATCAACATCGAAATGTAGTGTGATGCGTAAGGCAAGAAATCCGGAGGCGTCAAAGATGTAGGACGTTTCCTCTCATTTTCCACTGCACGAAACATCAGCACAGCAAGAAGCGCTTGTGATGCGTTCAAATCCTTGAAAATATCCTCATACAGCTTCCCAAAGTGCTCTTTGCGACGGAATTTTGCTTGATGCGGTCTTTGTCTCCATATCGCAAGAACCGATTCAGCAACGATGGAACTCGTTACAACATTTGAACCACCACCAC
>CAIPYV010000129.1 GCA_903869365.1 uncultured Chlorobiaceae bacterium | reverse complement strand
GGGTTCGCCAGTTTGCTGTGAATAACGAGATCCAGATCATGGTCATCAACATTCAGGCATTCCAGAAAGATGCCGGGGAGAATGTTGATTACGCGTCCCTCACCGACGAACAGAAAAAACGGCTCAATGTCATCCATCAGGAGCAGGACAGAATGTCTGGCCGCCGTCCCATTGAATACGTTCAGGCCACCCGGCCGATCCTGATTATCGACGAGCCCCAAAGCGTGGACAATACCGAAAAGTCACAGAAAGCAATTCGCAATCTCCAGCCGCTCTTCTGCCTGCGCTATTCGGCAACCCACAGCAACCCCTACAATCTGCTCTACCAGCTTGATCCCATTCGCGCCTACGACCTGCGCCTTGTCAAACAGATTGAGGTTATTGATGCTTCAGGCGCTCAAGACTACAACCAGACCTTTGTTCGCCTCGATGCTGTCGGTTACTGGCCAAAAACAGCCAAAACCCCCCAGGCGAAAGTGACCATTTTTGAAGACACGCCCAACGGCACCCGCGAAAAACAGTTAAAAATCAAGCATGGCACCAACCTTGCAAGCCAGACCAACCGCACCGACTATGACGGCTATCTGGTCACCAACATCAATGCCGAACCAGACAATGAATATGTCGAGTTTCAGAACGGCATCATCATTGAGCGATTCCAGGAATCCGGCGGCATGGCTGATGAACGCATCAAAAGCCAGATTGAGCAGACTGTTGAAGCACACTTTGCAAAAGAGAAAAAACTCAAAGGGAAGGGGATAAAGGTGCTCTCCCTCTTCTTTATCGACCATGTCAAAAGCTACCGCTCCTACGATGACGAGGGCAACCCTGCCAAAGGGAAAATTGCTCAATGGTTTGAAGATGCCTACACCGCAACCGGCAGTAAATCACTCTACGCCGGGCTTATTCCATACCGGGCAGAAGAGGTTCATGACGGTTACTTTTCAGCAGACAGAAAGAAGGGCAAGATCGTAGACCTGCTCGATACCAGCGGCAGCACCGCCAAAGATGACGAGACCTACGAGCTTATCATGAAGGACAAAGAGCGCCTGCTCTCCCCGGATGTGCCTCTCCGTTTTATTTTCAGCCACTCAGCTCTGAAAGAGGGTTGGGATAACCCCAATGTCTTCCAGATCTGCACCCTCCGTGAAATGGGCACCGACCGTGAACGCCGTCAGACCATTGGGCGAGGCCTTCGTCTGCCGGTGAATCTTGATGGTGACCGGGTCTATGACGACCAGATCAATCGCCTTACCGTCATTGCCAACGAAACCTTTGAAAATTTCGCCAAAGGATTGCAGTCCGAAATTGAAGCTGCCATCGATCCGAGCGGTAACTTCAAATTCGGTCGTCTGCCTCAAATTGCCTTTACACCGGTGCTCAATACCGCAGGAACCGGCTACCTGACACAGGAGGAGTCATCTGAAATCTGGCAATGTGTTGCCGAACACGGTTTGATTGACAACTATGGTGACATTACCACGGCATTCACGCCTGAAAAGGCTGATTTCACCTTCAACCTGCCGGAAAAATATACAGGGCTTGAAGATGCGGTCATTGGACGCATGCAGAAGTTCCTTCCGCGTGATTTTGTCAAGGACGGAAGAAAACGGGAGAAGGTTTCATACGACAAACGCGTTGAACTGAACGATGATTTCCAGGCGCTCTGGAATAAAATCAGTCAGAAAACCAGATACTCCGTTGAGTTTACAACGTCGGAACTTGTCACTCTTGCAGCGGGGAAGATCAATACCATGGCAGAGATCAAGAGGGTGTTGATTGAGATCACCAAAAGAGATCTTGAAATAAAAGAGTCCGGGCTTGAGGGAGGAAAAATAACCAGCAGCAGAACACACCTTGTCCAAAATGAACAGCCTCTGCCGGATATTCTGGCGTTTTTGCAACGGGAAACCGAACTCACCCGAGAAACCCTTGTTAAAATCCTGAAGCAATCAGGACGTTTGGAGGATTTCACCCTCAACCCTCAATCCTTCATGACAGAAACCGCAAGAATGATCAATCGCGCACTGCACGAACTGATTATCGATGGCATCAAATACGAACCGATCAAAGGCCAATACTACGAAATGCGCCTCTTTGAAGCAGAGGAGATAGAAGAGTACCTCAGCCGCCTCTACACCGTACAAAGCACCGATAATCGTACACCGTTCAACTACATTGCCTACGATTCCGGAACAGAAGAGGAGGTCGCAAAACTCCTTGATGCCGATGATCGGGTAAAGTTTTTCTGCAAGCTGCCACGTTGGTTCAAAGTAGCAACCCCACTCGGCGACTACAACCCCGACTGGGCTGTCGTTGTCGATGATACTCAGAAACTCTATCTGGTCCGCGAAACCAAAAGCACCCTCGACCGCGATAAACGCCGGTCAACCGAAAACAAAAAGGTCGATTGCGGAAAAGCCCACTTTAAAGCATTGGGCGTCAACTTTAAAGATGCAACAACAATTTATGAGGTATTGAATCCATAGAATGATTGATGAGAACCTCTTATCACTATTGAACCACGTCAGATGTAGACACAATAAAAACATTACCTTGGTATAAATTTCGACAACAAGCATTATAATGCATAATAATTCGACATCAACTTCCATTTTTCGACAATTATGTCAGGCCAGATCCCAACTATTTCCGATAGCGAGATCTCCGTTGATGCCAGCCGATGATGGGTTGGTTATGCTGCACTTCAGCGCTCAATAGGTACAATCCTGATCCTTGTTGGAAACACGTGCATAACCGATAAGCATATCCACCTTCCTATGACATAAAGTTATCCTTACTTTTCATGGGCTTGGGCCTTGGCGACGACCTTTTGATGCGGTGCGACCATTTGATTTTTTATCATCTTGTCGAACTTTTTCCGGATGGGGGGCAGGTTAACAAGCGGGGCGACGAAAGTATTCAACAGAGCGATGTTGAGTTCTGCCGGGGGAAAAGTCTTGTAAATGCCCATGCGGCGGAAAGCACGGTGATCGGCGGCGAAGATGGTACGCAGACGACCGTAAATATCATCGCGGAAAAGGTTCAGGCCACCCACACCGAGGAAGGTCTGCGGGCGAAGGTAGCCTGCATGGACGTAGGCCAGCGCGCGAGCCAGTAACTGGTCGAGCAGGCGGTCGAGGTCGGCGGAATTACCGCTTTCATCGCTGACAACGCCGACAATATTGGCCCCTTGAAACCCAAAGAAACCGCTGAAAATCTCCATCATGTTGGGAACTTGGCTGAATGGACCAGAGATGACAAAGGCCACCTGCTTGCCGACCAGGACCGGTGTGTGGGTATTGAAAAAGATCCGATCAAAAAACATCTTCCAGCGTGAGGAGAGGTAGCGATCCACCATTCGCCCGGCATAGATGAGAACGTCCGCTGTCATAACGGTCGCTTTGTAAAATTCGATATACCCATCTTTGCCCGTGTAGGCGCAGCGGTAGTTTCCGGCACATTCCAGGCAGCCCAGGCAACTGGCTTTGATATCAATGTCATGAATATTGACCACGGTCACTTCGCCTGCTAAAGCGCTGCGGCAGCGCGCCACCATTTTCGCCAGATTGCTGTCGGGCTGCTGCTCATCATGCAGGATGACCACCTTCTTCCCGGCGGTGGCTACCGAATTGAGCGGAAGCTCAGACTGGTAAGAAAACTCGCGATGGGTCAATGGTGGATATTGGCGCTGGGTGGGAATCTGGTTCTGGATGGCCTCCAGGAACTGCTGGCCAAACCGGGCGAGCTGCTGGCGGCCTTCTTCCTTGAGCAGGTCATGCATATCGGGGGAGAATGAGTCGACAAAGCGCATTTCCAGGTCGTCGCAGATGGCATGGATGTAATTGTGAGCCGTATGGTCAAAGAAGTGAATGGAGGTAGAGAGCGATGCCGCGTATTTGCCAACGAAGGCGTCCTGCACGCCGCGTTCGAAAATCAGTTCGATGAAACGTTTGTAGTGCGCGTGAACGATGAGGATATACAGGGGAAAACCCCACAGGAGTGCGTCTGAGGCGCGCACCTGGTCAATGACCTGGTTAAAAACGGCTGGGTCGGTTTCGAGTCGCTTGATTCTTTGAGCGATATGGATGATGTTAAACTCATGCTGCGGATAGATCTTGGCCAGATAGGCCACTGACTGGATGGTGACGCTCAATTCTCCCTTTGGACTACCATTGAGAACGGTGATTTTCATTGTGATTTCTCCTTATTAGGGCTTTCTGAACAATCATTCGATTTAAAAATGAACCTTAAGCTGTTTCTGCAGGTTCATTACCATGATAATGACCGCTGCAAAGAAGAGTTAACACGCCGTTTAATAGAGGCCGACATCGATAGGCACTTCAGAGTGTATCGATAACAGGCGTGTGGCGTAGAGTTCCAGGGCACCTTGCCTCTGTTCGTGTGTCAGATGCGCGGGGCCGTAGACAACATGCGGCGCCAATACGTCGAAGCCAACGAACTGTAATATACCTCGATGAATAGGGCGCAAAACACCAAGAATGTCTCCATTGAAGCCCCCCTTGCGATAAGAATCTTCGGGACCTCCGGTGGTGAGGGAAAGAAACGCTCTTCTGCCAGCGAAGACTCCCGTCTTGTAGATGTGGCCGCCGCCGTAGGTGCGCTGCATGGCGAAGACACGCTCCACCCAGCCTTTGAGCACGGCAGGAAGGCCAAACCACCACAGAGGAAATTGCCACACCATGAGGTCACACCACTCAAGCTTCTGGATCTCCGCTTCAATCTCCTCTGAGAAGCCATGCATTTCAGTGGCATACGCTTCCTCGGCCTGCTGCTTAAAGAACGATGGCTCCTTGATGGTGCTAAAGTTCTTGCGGCTCGATACAGGGTCGAACGCCATGGCATGAAGGTCGGTGGTGCGAACTTCATGTCCTGCTTGCAAAAAAGTGTCATGCGCTGCACGGAACATTGATGCATTGAAGCTAAGAGGCTCCGGGTGCCAATAGACGATGAGTACTTTCATGAGTTCTTTCTGGTGGTTTAAGGATGGAAGTTAACAGTACCAATGGCAGGTATTGTTAGTATCAACACACAAAACATATCAAAAATTCGCTGCACATCATAGCGGTGAAGGGGGAATAAAAAAAGCCCGCAACGTTGTTTGTTTGTAGGCCGTTAGTGTGTGTGTGTAGGTGGACGATAGTGGATTCGAACCACTGACCTCTACAGTGTAAATATCATACCGAGGCTATATGTTTTTGATATAAAAGGAGTTACTGGCCTATAAAAATTTTCGCGTAACATACGCGTTATTACTTTGCACAGAATACGAGTCCTCGCTGCCCTTTTCCCTGGTGCGGTCATCGGCTATCGAAGTGCCTTCAGCGGCGGTATGCCCGTGGATGGCGTAATGCACCTCAGCTACAGCTACAAAAGGGTTGTCGATTTACCGGGATTACAAGTTGTTCTGATCAAGGGACATGGTAACGTTGCTGGCGACCAGCCAATGTCCGGACGAAACATATTTTTTCCCTCTCAAGCACGCATGCTGATGGAAAACCTCACCCAGAGTCGTGGAGCGATCAGAAAAGCCATGGGTCGTGTTGCCGTCGAAGAACGGCTGATCAGTATTTACGAATCGAGAGGCACTGAAGCTCTCAACCGCATCAGGGAAGAGGCCCGCACTATTGCAGCTACTTTGGAGTTTGTGAAGGAATTCAGCGTATTGAATGACCTCATCGGCAGCATTCTCGGAACAAAAAGTGCCCAACTCGCCACTGTTGCAGGACAGGCACTGGCCGCAGGCACACCTTTTGACGCTCGGCGTTTGGCCCTTTTTGAAACGTTGGCCGCCACCTTGCGAGCAATACCTCTCATGCAAAAACCGTCACCAACCACAACCGGAAGCGCGCGCTTCAATTTTGCGTTTCTGGAGTCCTATTTCAGCAACTTCATCGAGGGAACGGAATTCGATCTCTCTGAAGCACGGCGAATTGTACTTGAAGGGAAAATTATCGACCAACGACCGAAAGACTCTCACGATATTCTCGGTGTATTCCGGCAAGCCATCGATCCCGGATGGTCAAACCAGTCGATGGCACCAGGAGAAGCTGTCTTGCATCAGTTGCGGCAGCGCCATCTGGATCTGATGAAAGAACGTCCGGAAGCGGCTCCCGGTGACTTCAAAGAGCGGGAGAATTTTGCGGGAAACACCACGTTCGTTTCACCGAAAAACGTACGCGGAACACTGATTGAGGGAAGCAAGCTGTTGCCATCGGTTCAACCCGGCATGGCGAGGGCGTTGCTTGCAATGTTCATCGTCTCGGAAGTCCATCCATTCATTGATGGAAATGGCCGACTGGCACGCCTCGTCATGAACGCAGAATTGTCTGTTGTGAACGTATGCAGAATAATTGTACCAACGTTATTCAGAGAGGAATATCTGGACTGCCTGCGCGTGCTGTCGCGGCAAGGAAAACCAGAACCATTCATTTCCGCCATGCAGAAAATCCAGCAATGGACCGCCGCGTTCGACTACACCGACCTGGATCGAGTGATTGACCAGATGAAGGCCTGTAACGCATTCGAAAAATCCCTCAAGCAGTACCAATTGCTCAACCTTTCTGACTTGGGTACCGGTTCTCAATAAACATGGGTCTCATCATGAGGATATAATAACACGCAGACAGGAATCATACTATCATGGCAGCATGCTTACCTGAAAAAAAATGCACCGATGCAACACGGGTATTTGTTGAGGTGACCAAGGATTTAATAAGCTGCCTTCTGAAGCATTTAGCAAATCGCATTAATGGAGATCTGTCAAGAAATCCAGGAAAAACACCCTTGTAAATCCCGAAGCCGGGTGCGACCCGCATTCTCCGGTACCACTCATTTTGTTCCATGCAGAACAACGCTTGCCGATTGCTCCCATCATTTTCGGACAGCAACACTGCAATGGATGTGGAGGCACATGGTAGCAGAATGAATTTTTTTTTAAGCGCACTCCCCTCTATATTTGATTCGATGACTGCTTGGTGTGACTCATGCCGATTATTCCTGATCGGTACTTTATCCGAACGAAAGAGATCGAATGGAAAACTCGAACGATCATTACGACTGCCCATGGAAAGAGGCCATTGAGCAATACTTTTCGGAGTTTATGGCCTTTTTATTTCCCGGATGCCTATACAGAAATTGACTGGGCGAAAGAGCATGTTTTTCTTGATCAGGAGCTACGGGCGGTGGTACAGGATGCTGAACTCGGTACACGCTTTGTTGACAGACTGGTCAGGGTAACCGAACTTTCTGGCAATGAAAGCTGGATATATATCCACGTTGAAGTGCAGGGCACAAAGCAGGTCGAGTTTGCCGAGCGGATGTTTGTGTACAACTACCGGATTTTTGACCGATACAAACGACCTGTTGCAAGTTTGGCAGTACTGGCCGATGAACACAAAAGGTGGAAACCGACCTCTTATGGTTTTTCTGTGCTGGGATGCCGCGATACACTTGAGTTCCCTGTTGCGAAACTGACCGATTATGAAGAGCGTCTTGATGAACTTCTCGAGTCGGACAACGCCTTTGGATGGATTACGGCAGCACACATTTTGACGCAAAAAACAAAAAAACAGGATAAGGAACGGTACAGTAGGGTCGAGAACTGGCGCGTTGACTTTAGGGTACGGTGGTAATTCCAGCGCTTTCGCACTGGCCCTCACGGCTCCCTTGCTTACGTTTCCAACTCCCGCCTCATCAAACCCGTCGTGCCGTTTTCCGGCAACGGGCTTTCCTGACAGCTTCGCCTCAAGGTTTATGTGACTGTTCGTACTGGTCGTGCTTTCAGCCATGGTGCCACCCG
>CAIPYV010000128.1 GCA_903869365.1 uncultured Chlorobiaceae bacterium | reverse complement strand
TCAAAATATCAATATGAAGGAAATAGACTGTATAAAGTTATTATAAAAAATAATACAGTGAAAATCATTCAAGTCCATGGTATTGACTGATGAAAAAATATTTTTTAATTTACAAGAAAACGCCACGCTCTTCAGTGGCTGAATAAAAAAAAGTGTTAAAATTTGGTTAAACGCAAAAAAGGGAACTATGATTGATTCAGAAAGAATTTCCCGTGATGTTAGTAGAACGGGTCACTGGGGAAATGGAGATTACGAGCTTATTATAAGCAATGACAATGATATTGATTATGTGAAGATGTTAGTAAAGAAAATTTATGAAATGAAAGGCTGAATTTCGTTGTTGGTTTTGTCAAACAACACTGAACAGAGTAATATCTTCCCGAAAGTCATTTCTATGGATTCATAACTTATCACCACATAAGAAAAGTGTTTTGCCTTCAATAAAAAGAAACTTTTCAAATTCTATTTTTTTATTACATTCAAGATAACACCAAATTGGTAAGGTGTTTAACTATAAAAATTGAATAAATATGCCATCGACACAACTATCTGAACTAAAAGCACAAATTGCTCAACTTCAACAAGAGGCAGATGAAATCATCAGGAACGAAAGAATTGACGTTATCAAGGATATTCATGATAAAATGAACACCTACAACATAACGGTTGATGAACTTCACCGTATAACGAAGCCGGTTGCTTCAAAGAGTCCTTCTGTGATAAAATACAGAAAAGATGCATATCTGGTTTGGGTTGGACGAGGACCAAAACCTCAATGGGTAAAAACTTTGGAAGCAAACGGTGAAAGCCTCGAGCAGTACAGAGTTTAAGGGTGAATATTATTATCACAGTAACACTTTCTTCAATGAGGCTTCGATAGAGGCCTCATTTTTTTGTCCTGATCGAAGAGCAATTCCCCACGGAAGTGCATCGACGTTGATAAGATCAAGGATGATGTTGTGAGCGATTTTGGAAGCTGATGGAAGCTGATGGAAGTGGTTGGGTAAAAGGCTCTATAGACAATTTCACGGGTACCCGCAATAGTTCTATATTGTAATCGATTCATCTTTCCCAACATATTGTGATGTTGAGGGATAAGTAAAATTTCGCATATCAGGGAGACAAATAATGGAACTCCAATTCTACGGTGCAACGGAACGGGTGACCGGCTCCTCTCATATTCTCAGAGTGAACGGTGTTACTGTTTTAATCGATTGCGGTCTTATACAGGGGTCTCGACAAGATGAAGCGCTTAATCGTCTGCCATTTCCTTTTGATCCTTCATCCATCAATGCTGTTGTGCTTACTCATGGACATATAGATCACTCGGGACGTCTGCCATTACTGGTAAAACAAGGATTTCAAGGGCCGGTTTATACAACACCAGCAACGATTGATCTTTGCAAGGTACTGTTGCTGGATTCTGCCTCTCTTGGTGAGCGTGATGCAGAGTATCGACGAAAGTATCCCGAAACGCGGGCTGATAAACATGCCGAGCCACTCTATACTCGTGATGACGCATTGAGATCTCTCAATACCATGACAGGTTTGCCTTATGGCGAAAAGCATGAAATTCATCCTGGCATAGTGATATGCTTTCGCGATGCCGGGCATATTCTTGGATCAGCTCTTGTTGAGGTATGGCTGAAAGAAGATGGTATTGCAAAGAAACTTGTTTTCAGTGGTGATGTAGGGCAGTATGGTACTCCTATTTTGAAGGATCCCGAAACCATTATGGAAGCAGATGCCGTTATTCTTGAGAGTACCTATGGCGATCGATTGCACAGGGAACTTAAGCTTACCCTTGCTGAAATAGGGGAAATTATCAAGTCGGCCAGTAGTCGAAACGGCAATATTCTTATTCCTGCTTTTGCAATCGGCAGAAGCCAGGAGTTGCTCTACCTGTTTGGACAGTATTATGAAGAGTGGGGGCTTGATCAGTGGCAGGTTTTTCTTGACAGTCCTATGGCGATAGAAGCCAGCAACATCTATTGGGACTATCCGGAATTGTATGATGAGGAGGCGGTTGCGTTTCGTAATGATAAAAGCATTATGCCACATTTGAAGAACCTCCATTTTACCCCGCAACCGGAGCAGTCGAAGGCCATCAATGCTGTAAAAAGCGGTGCAATTATTATTGCCGGCAGCGGCATGTGCAATGGAGGTAGAATATTACATCATCTTAAACACAATATTGAACGTCCCGAATGTACTTTGATCATGACTGGTTTCCAGGCTGAAGGAACCCTTGGCCGTTCCCTTGTTGATGGAGAGAGAGAAGTGATTATCCACGGCAGGAATTGTCAGGTCAAGGCAGCTCTCCATACTATTGGTGGTTTATCAGCGCATGGGGATCAGCATGATCTGCTTCGCTGGGCGGGTGGATTTGTCAATAATCCGGAAATATTTGTCGTTCATGGCGATGAGCCGGTTAAAAAAATATTCCGCGATGCAATTGAAGATCGTTTACATCTGAAGGCCACAATTCCTGCACCGGGTGATGTGATCAACTTTGGTACATAAAATGCAAAAAACTGTACAGGGGTTGCGTGTGTTGGAACAATTCCTATTTTAACAGTGTGTTACAGGTGATGGTTATCGGTTTCAGTACCGCATTGATGATGATGACGATCGTTTTTTTATGTTATTAACAAAGATATTATGTCAGTTACTTCGTTCAGGGAGCTTGTCCCTATTCTTCAGACCTCAATCGGCCCGATGATTCTTATCTCCGGTCTTGGTCTTCTTCTTCTGACCATGACAAACAGGCTTGGTCGTATTATAGACCGCTCAAGATCACTGCTTGATGACCTTGAATCCAATCCTGAGTCCTATGTTCTGCGGATAAACAAGGAGGTCGCTATTCTCTGGAAACGGGCCCGTTATATCCGTGTTGCTATTCTGCTTGCCTGTATGACCTGTTTTGGCGCTTCATTGCTGATTATCATGCTCTTTCTCAGCGCCTTGGTCAATATTGACCTGCCGATGGTTTTATCGGCTGTCTTTATTGGCAGTATGCTCTGTTTGAGCTGTTCTTTGCTCTTTTTCTTTCTTGATGTCAATATGAACCTCGCTGCATTCAGAATAGAGATGGATAGCCACGATAAGAAAAGGCTTATTCTTGAAACTAAAGGATATTGAACGAAAAAAATAGTTTCATCCTCTCGGATGAAAGGTTTTATGGACCTCCTTGATGAAGGAACGGTCAATATGCGTGTAAATCTGGGTAGTGACAATTGAACTGTGGCCGAGCATTTCCTGCACGGCCCGCAGGTCAGCCCCGCCTTCGAGAAGATGGGTTGCAAACGTATGGCGAAAGGTATGCGGGCTGATATTTTTTTCAATGCCTGCGAGCTTCGCATAGTGCTGAACCATGCTGTAAATCGCCATCCTTGAGAGCTTTTTTCCTCTCGAATTAAGAAAGAGATAGTCATCCGAGTCGCGTTTCACCAGCAACAGACGAAGCCCCGACCGGTACTGTCCGATCCAGTTGATGGCGGAGTTGCCGACCGGTACGAGCCTCTCTTTCGATCCCTTCCCGAAGATCCTTACAAAACCGGCTTCCAGATAAAGACTCTGCTGTTGCAGGTTCACGAGCTCGCTTACCCTTACCCCTGTTGCGTAAAGCAGTTCAAGCACTGCCTTGTCCCTTGTGCAGAATTTGCCTTGCGGGGTAGTGCTCATCGGTACCTCAAGCAGGCGCATGGTTTCATCGACAGTCAAAACGGTGGGAAGGTATCTGGCCTGTTTGGGCAGATGGAGGTTTTCCGACGCATTGGTTTCAAGTGTGCGTTCAATCACCAGAAATTTGTGAAATGATCGTATTACTGATATGTTTCTGGCCATTGAACTGGCCTCCAGTCCCGTTGCATCAAGCTCGCCGATGAAGCGCTCGATATGATGGGCTGTTATGGATTCCATATCTCCGGCGCTTTCCTGCATGAAAAACAGATAACGTTTGAGATCGTTACAGTATGCCTCCCTTGTGTTCTGTGCAAAGTTGCGTTCTATGAGCATATAGTTCAGGAAATTGTCAAGAACACTCCTGAACTGGCTATGCAGCGTGTGCATCAGTCAACTCTCTGGTTTTGCGCAGCCGCTGGCAGAATCCTCCATCAAAACCTGGATGTCTTCCCGGGAGGGTGAGGATGGCACCCTTGCTATCCTGTTCCTGCAGGAAGGCTTCAGGCAGGATCCCGCTGTCAGGATCAGCAATAAACTCAGGATGTCTCAGAAGAAATGCCTCTATCTGCAGAGCGTTCTCTTCAGGTTCGATGGAGCAGGTTGAATAGACCAGGATCCCTCCCTCGCCAAGCAGCTCTGCCGAATGGTCAAGCAGTTCCGCCTGCAGCCCTTGGAGCTCCAGCAACGTCTCAGGGGTCAGTTTCCAGCGAAGTTCAGCTCGCCGGCCAAGGACGCCTGTACCGGAGCAGGGAACATCAAGAAGAATGATGTCAGGTTGTTTTTCATTCGTGTAGGTGCGGGCATCCGCCGTCACCGTCTTGATGATGGTGATGCCAAGAGCATGGGAATGACTCTCTGTTTTCAGCAGTTTCTGCTCGTATAGATCTACTGCGGTGATCTCTCCGCTGTTCTGCATCAGCTCAGCTAAAAAGGTCGATTTTCCTCCCGGTGCTGCACAAAGGTCGAGTACTCTTGTCCCAGGCGCAGGATTCAGCAGCAGGCAGGCAAGTGCCTGAGTAGGGTTCTGTACCGTACAGACTCCTTCAGTCACCGCCGGTTCAAAGCTGTTGAACTCCTTAGAAAGAAAAAAGTATTCAATACCGCACTCTTCATGCGCAGCAGCCTCAAGAAGCGGGTCGGAAAAAAACTCCCTGTTCGATGTTCTGAGCCGGTTAATCCTGAATCCAAAAAGCGGAAACTGGTTATTATAGGTGAGTACTGCCTCAGTCTGCTCTTTTCCGTACGCTTTAAGCCAGCGCTCGACCAGCCACTGCGGATGAGAGTATGTTACAGCAAGCAGCTCCACAACGCTTTTATTCTTCAGCCACTCTTCAAGGGTTACACTCTCCGGAGTAATCTTTCTTAAGACACCGTTGACAAGTTTCGACATCCTCTCGCCTTTATACTTCCGAGCAAGCTTGACACATTCGTTGACAGCCGCCCAGTCAGGTACTTTGTCAAAAAAGAGAATCTGATAGACGCCGAGGCGGAGTATGTTTCGCATGACCGGTGCAGCCTTTTCCAGCTTGTGGTGGTAGAAGCGGGTGATGATGAAGTCAAGCTGAAGCCGGTAGCGAAGGATTCCATTGACCAACCCGGTCGTCAGTGCCCGGTCGATGCGGTTAAGCCCTGTGTGATGCAGCATCCGGTGGAGCACCTGATCTGATTTTTTGTTGTCGGTCTCAAGTGCCTGCAGGACGTTCAGGGCAAGTTCTCGTGCTGTGATCATTAGATAAAAATAAAAACTATTTAAGGGCATGCCCTCTTCAGGCTGTTTGTAAAATACTATTCCCTGTTGTAGATTAACGTAACTAAATGTTCTTTTCAAGTTTTTAAGCTATCATCCAGAAAGGTGGAGGGACTGGCCCTGAGAAGCCTTGGCAACCGTCATTACACGATGAGTGGTGCCAATTCCATCCCGGAAATATAACCGGGAATGATGATGGTATGCATGCCTTTCTGCAGGTTCATACCTTTCTTCAGACATATTTCGCTTAAACCTTTTTTTATAAAGAGGTTACCTCCCGTTTTCGTGGAGCGATAGCTCTCTTTTTCAACCATTGTGTACAATGAGCGGAGACGCATGAGAGCATATAAAGAGATTATTTCAAAAAATACGCGCTATTTCGAATCAAGTGAACCGTTTATCACAGAGCTTGGTGCTCTGCTGCCATCGATACGAGTAGCTTACAGGACATGGGGAAAGCTGAATTCGCAAAAAAACAATGTGGTACTGATCTGTCAAGCCTTGACAGGTTCTGCTGATGCGGATGCCTGGTGGGAAGGAATGTTTTCCTTTGGAGGTGCTTTCGATGAAACTGCCGATTTTATTATCTGCAGCAATGTGCTGGGCAGTTGTTACGGTACGACAGGTCCGCTCTCTTTAAATCCCCTTAGCGGAACACATTACGGTCCTGATTTTCCGTTGATAACAATCAGGGATATGGTTCATGTACAGCGTCGTCTGCTTGTCGGTCTCGGCATTGACAGGGTTAAACTGGCGGTTGGAGCCTCCCTTGGGGGCATGCAGGTCCTGGAGTGGGGATTTCTCTATCCGGATGTTGTTCAGGCTCTGATGCCCATGGGCGCTTCCGGACGTCATTCAGCATGGTGCATAGGTCAGAGTGAAGCGCAACGGCAGGCGATTTATGCCGATCGAGACTGGAATAATGGATGGTATGACGAGAGTCATCTTCCTGCACGAGGGCTTGCAGCGGCAAGGATGATGGCCATGTGCACCTATCGAAGTTTCGAGAACTTTCAATCAAGGTTCGGTCGTGAAGTCCAGAGTGGTAAAGGTTCTTTCAAGGTTGAAAGCTACCTCCATCATCAGGGAAAAAAGCTGGTCGAGCGGTTTGATGCCAATGCCTATATTACGCTTACCAAGGCTATGGATTTGCACGATCTCAGCCGGGGCAGGGGAGAGTATGAAGAGGTGCTTCGTTCCCTGCAGATCCCTGTCGAGATACTCTCGATCAACTCCGATGTCCTCTATCCCAAAGAGGAGCAGGAAGAACTGGCAAGGTTTATACCGAAATCAAGCATACTCTATCTCGATGAGCCATACGGCCACGACTCTTTTCTCATCGACGTTGAAAAAGTCAGCCGTATGGTTCGCGATTTTATGGATGGCAGAGCATTGGAAGCTCATCCTGCAGCCTGAGTGATCTCGTCAAATCTCGTATAGTGTCGCAGCACTTCTGGCACTCTTATGTTTCCTTCTGGAGTCTGGTAGTGCTCCAGAAGTGAAACCATCAGTCGGGAGGTTGCCAGCCCTGAACCATTCAGGGTATGAACAAACTCAGGTTTCGACTTGCTGTCAGGCTTGAAGCGAATATTGGCGCGCCTTGCCTGGTAATCCTCAAAGTTAGAACAGCTTGAAGCTTCAAGATATCTCTCTTCCGCCGGTGACCACACTTCAATATCGTAACATTTTGTTGCGTTGGCACTGATATCGCCACTGCAGAGCAAAAGAACGCGGTAAGGTATCTTCAGGGCGATAAGAATCGCTTCGGCGTTCTCGCGTATCTGTTCAAGACTCTTGTATGACTCCTCGGGTCGGGTAAACTTGACCATTTCGACCTTGTTGAACTGATGGACCCTCAGGAAACCTCTGGTGTCCTTGCCGTAACTGCCCGCTTCGCGTCGGAAACATGCTGAATAGGCGGCATAGGATATCGGCAGGGCCTTCTGATCCAGCATTTCTCCCCTGTGCAGATTGGTTATCGGCACTTCAGCTGTCGGGATGGCGTAAAGGTTGTCCTCCTGGATATGGTAAACCTGATCGGCGAATTTCGGCCACTGTCCAGTCCCCCTGAGCGACTCCTGATTAACAAAAAAGGGAGGAAACACTTCGGTATATCCATGGTTCTCAGTATGAAGGTCAAGCATGAAGTTGAGCAATGCACGTTCAAGGCGTGCGCCCTTACCGATATAGGCGGGGAATCCCGCTCCGCATACCTTTGCACCCCGTTCAAAATCGAGGATACCGAGGGATTTGCCCAGCTCAAGGTGGTTTTTTACAGGAAAGTTCAGATCATGCACAAAAGTCACCGGCTCTTTGAATACGACGTTATTTTCAGCTGACCTACCGGCAGGTACCGAGTGGTGAAGTTTATTGGGGAGACACAAAAGGATATTTTCAATAGCCTCTTCCAGACCGCTGAGCAGTGTGTCCATCCCTGAGATATCCTCGGAGACTCTCTTCATCTCAAGGATCAGCTCATCTCCAGACCCGGTTCTGCTTTTTTTAATCTCGGCGATCTCTTTGGATACCTTGTTTCGCAGGGCTTTCTGTTCATCTGAGTGCTGTACCAGCTCCTTGCGCTTTTTGTCGAGTTCAAGGAGTTCGGCGAGTTTTGGTTCTTCGGAAGAGAGCTGGCGCTTGCGCAGCATATCGATCACCTCTTCCGGATTCTGACGGATAACATTGATATCAAGCATGATGATAAAAAAAAATGAGGTTATGCTGAAAGCAGTGATTTGACGATCTGCTGAACCTTGGTACCGTCAGCTTTTCCCTTGAGCGCTTTCATGGCTTCACCCATCACTTTACCAATATCTTTCATGGAGGTAGAGCCTGTTTTTGCGATCACATCCTTCACAATGCCAATCACTTCATCATCGGATACCGGTTCAGGGAGATACTCTTCTATAACGCTGAGCTCTGAAAGCTCTGTAGCTGCAAGGTCGGGACGGTTTCCAGCAGTGAACTGCTCAATGGCGTCGCGGCGTTTTTTGGCAATACTGACTAATACTTCGAGTTCCTGTTCGTCACTCAGCACAGCTTTGCCGCCCACGCGAATTGATACCTCTTTTTCAAGAAAAGCGGCACGGATAGAGCGAATGGCATTAAGGCGGTCTTTATCACCGCTTTTCATGGTATCTTTAAGATCCTGGTCTATTCTTTCTTTCAGACTCATGGTCGTTTATCATTCAAATTGGTTTTTCTAAAATGGAGTAAATGAAAATACAGGAAAAAATGCGGCTTTCCCACAAGAGCTTTTGCATTGTTTACTCATTGATATCCCCGCAAACCGGCCTTATGACAAGCTCTTCCACCGTTGTTCGCGACGCCGTAAGAAATGCTTGCACCACAGGAGCTGAAATATCCTCAGGCATCATCATCACATTTTTCATACTATCGGGAATCTCTTCTCCCCACATAGGTGTATAGACTGCTCCTGGCATGACATTGGTGATCCTGACATTACAGCTTTTCGCGTAGAGGCGTAGTGTTTCAACCAGCCCTTTCTGTCCAAACTTCGACATTGAGTAGAGCGAAGAGCTCTTGAATGCCGTTTCAGCCGCAATGGAGGTGATAAAGAAAATATGACCAGATCTCTGCTTTTCCATGATTGCAAAGACCTTTTGTGTGAGAAAAAAAGTTCCCTTCAGGTTCGTTCCCATGGTATAATCGAAATCCTCCTCTGTCATTTCGCCGATCGCCTTGAACCTTCCAACGCCGGCATTATTGACAAGGCAGTCGATTGAGCCGTAGCGTTTGAGGGTTGTAGTAACAAGTCGGTCAATCTGGGCAATATCGGCAATATCTGTCTGAATGATATCCGATGCTGCACCGTAAGCGTGGCACTTGTCTGCAACAGACTCAAGATCGGAAGCTGTTCTGGAGGCGAGAATCAGCACTGGTTTAAAGTCGTTTTTCTGGCTGGCTGCTTTTGCAAAATCAAGAGCAATGCTCTTTCCGATTCCTTTGCCTGCACCGGTTATGATAATGATCGGTTTCATGTATTCATTTTCGGTTATGAAATGGTTTCCTGTATAAGTATCTAAATTATGCTGTTAAGCAAAGCACTATAACGTTATTGTTGGCGTGTGTTTTATTATTAAACAAAAAATAACGGAGAAAAAAATATACATTGCACTATATAAACTACCCCAATTTACACTCCGGTTCATATAGTGCATTGCAAATCGTTAACAATGGTAACTCTTACTGTTTATTATGGCTGTAAGCAAAGTTAAATGGTTTGATGGTAAAAAAGGCTATGGGTTTCTTGTAAATCCAGAGGGAGGAGAGGACATTTTTGTCCATTTTTCGGCTATCCAGTCAGATCGAAGTTTTAAGGTGCTTAATCAAGATGCTGCCGTTGAATTCGAACTTGACAAAACTCAGAAAGGATTTCAGGCAAAAAATGTCAGGGTACTTTCTGTTGATGGCTTTACCGAAACCCTTTCGTTTAGCTAAGAATCATTTGGTTGAAATTAAAGCAGAGAGCGTTCCCGAAAGCTGAACCATTCTGTTTTTGCTATAATGATATGGTCAAGCAGATCGATCTGGATGATGGCACTTGCCTGTTTAAGCAACGTGGTGACCTGTTTGTCGGCATTGCTTGGCTCAACGTCACCTGAGGGATGGTTGTGTACCAGGATGATTGCATGAGCACTTTCTCTGATTGCTGACTTGAAAACCTCCCTGGGATGGATAAGCGCGGCATTGAGCGTTCCTACTGAAACCACCTCGGTTTTAATAATCTGGTTTTTGGTGTTCAGGTGCAGAACGAAGAGATGCTCCTTTGTTTCATCCGGTATTCTGCAGGCCATGTATTCAAAAATATCTCGTGCGGCTGTAATTTTTTTGTTGAAATTTCGTGCATAATGCAGCCGCTTGTTCAGTTCAAAAATGGCAATGATCTGCATTGCTTTCACCTTGCCGATTCCCTTGATGTTCTGAAGTTCACTTTGTGTTATATCGGCAAGCTTTTCAAGGCTGAATTCACTGATGATCTTATTGCAGGTATCAACAATATTCAGGTTTCTTGTTCCCGAACGCAGAATAAGTGAGAGCAATTCAGCCGGACTGAGGGACGCAGGCCCTGATCGGAGAAATCGTTCCTGCGGTCTGTTTTCAGGATCAAGATCATGGATTCGCATTCTTCATGAGTTAGTCATGGGTTTCGATAATCGCGATATTATAAAAGCAATAATAACGTAAAAAAGAAAGATACAAAAAAACACGGAGTAAACATGCCTTTTTGCAAACAAACGGAAAGAATCTGGGGAGAGGCAGCACCATGCAGATGCTGCCCGAAAAAGCCTGGTTATGCCTGTGGAGTGGTTTCAGCTTGTGGAGCTGATGCTTTTAGGGTGAACAGGTGATAGTTCATACTGTCCTGAAGGGCATGAAGGCTCGCTTCGATGATGTTCGTTGATACCCCTACCGTACCCCAGGTATAGCGACCATTGCTTGACTCTATCAATACTCGCACTTTGGCGCTTGTTCCCCGTTTTTCTTCAAGTACACGGACTTTGTAGTCAATCAGTTTGATACTCTTTATTTCAGGGTAAAAATGGATCAGTGCTTTACGAAGAGCTTTGTCAAGTGCATTGACCGGTCCGTCACCATCAGCGGCAATATGCTCGATCTCTTCGCCAACCTTGACCTTTAGAACAGCCTGATCAACATTTTTCGCATTTTTGCTCGATTCAATATGCACTTTGGTTTCAAGGACTTCAAAGAACGGTTTAAAATTGCCAAGTTCCCTGTGCAGGATCAGTTCAAAAGAAGCTTCAGCTCCGTCAAACTGATAGCCTTCGTGTTCGAGCTCCTTGATATGGTGTACGATATTCTTGATAAGATCTTTCTGCTCCGGAATGCCGATACCGAGTTCCTGAGCCTTGTATCGGATATTACTTTGTCCGGCAAGCTCTGAAACAAGAACCCGTTGACGGTTTCCGACAAGTGCAGGATCAATATGTTCGTAAAGCGAACTCTCTTTCATAACGGCGCTGACATGGATGCCGCCTTTATGGGCAAATGCTGATTTTCCAACAAAAGGTGCTCTGGTATTCGAAGGCATATTCAGAATCTCATAGACAAACTTCGACAGGGAGGTAAGTTGTTTGAGATGATCTACATGCGTGAATGATCGTTGGAGCTTCAGAATAATATTGGGAATAATGCTGATGAGGTTGGCGTTCCCGCATCGTTCGCCGATTCCGTTGATAGTGCCCTGTATATGGGTTGCGCCCGCCATGACGGCTGCAATGGAGTTCGCCACAGCCAGATCGCTGTCATTGTGGCTGTGGATGCCTACCGGCACCCCTGTAACTGCCAATACCTGTGCTACAATTTCGGTTACTTCATGAGGCAGTGAGCCACCGTTGGTGTCACAGAGCACAATTTTTGAAGCACCGGCCTGAACTGCTGCAAGCAGCATTTTCAAGGCAAACTCACGGTTGTCCTTGAATCCGTCAAAAAAATGTTCGGCATCAAAAAAAACCTCTCTTCCCTCTGCCTTCAGAAAGGCAACAGAGCGGAAAATCAGTTCAGCATTCTCATCATCAGTTATGCCAAGGCTTTTTACGGAGTGAGCTTTCCACGTTTTTCCGAAAATCGTGATGACCGGAGTTTCAGAGTGAAGCAGTCCGAGCAGGTTAGGGTCACTCTCAACGGTAGCTACTGTTCGGGCTGTCGAGCCGAACGAGCTAAGTTGAGCATGCTTGAACTTAAGCTGGCGTGCCTTGATAAAAAACTCTTCGTCCTTGGGGTTACTGCTCGGCCATCCACCTTCAATATAGTCCATGCCGAACTCATCGAGCTTTTCAGCAATAAGGAGCTTGTCCTGCACAGAAAGGTTGATATGTTCACCTTGAGTGCCATCACGCAGGGTGGTATCGTAAAGCTCTATAGGCGTTATGGTAACAGTCATAAATCAAGGTTGAGCCATTAAGTTTTCCTGTCTGGCATAAGCAAAAATACCTCCGGCCTCGACGATGCTAAAGACATCACCAAGCGGTTTGAGGGTATAAGTGGCCTTGCTGGTCAGGTTTTCGAGGGTATTGGATTCCACATCAATCTTCAGCTCATCACCGGTATTGATGAGCTGGTTGAGTTGCTCTGAGGTTTCATAAGGAATAACAAAACCGCCATCGACCGAGTTGCGATAAAAAATTCTTGCGTAAGACTCTGCAATAATGGCTTTAATTCCAGCAACTTTCAAGGCAAATGGCGCGTGCTCCCTTGACGAACCGCAACCGAAGTTCGGGCCGCCGATGATAATGGTAAAGTCTGAATCGAAACGTCCTTCCTGAATGAAAGGAATATTGCCGGCAGGAAGCCCTCCCTGATCTGGCGGCACCCCCGAAAGGGCATACTTCCCGTAGAGTTTCACCTCTTCAGGATTGGAGAGGCTGTAAACAAGATGCTCGGCCGGAATAATCTGGTCGGTATCAATATTTTTACCTAAAACATAGGCTTTGCCCTGAATTATTTTTTCCATGTTGTATGAAGCGAATAAGTTAGTCCTTATGTGCCGATCAGAGGAAATCCCTCGGATCGGTAAGTTTTCCGGTAATTGCCGATGCAGCTGCTGTCAGTGGAGAGGCAAGGTAGACACCTGCGTGTTTACTGCCCATCCGGCCAGGGAAGTTGCGGTTGGTTGTCGAGACAACAACATCATTGTCAACCGAACGTCCAACCGTATCAGCAGGTCCGCCAAGACATGCAGCGCATGAAGGCAGTGCAATGGTGCATCCCGCATCTTCAAAAATCTGTTTCAGGGTCTGTCCATCGTAACGTTCACACTCAAGGTCAAGGGCCACTTTAACGGTTGCCGGTACAATATTTGTCGTAACCGACACCTTCTGTCCCTTCAGGATCTTTGCCGCCATGACAAAATCAGTCAGTTTGCCGCCGGTGCAGGAACCGATATAAGACTTTGTGATTTTCGTTCCCTGGACACTTCTGACCGTGGCACGGTTATCAGGGCTGTGCGGCTGGGCAACCACGGGTTCAAGTTTACGGACATCATAACGGTATTTGCTGTGGTATGTTGCATCAGGATCGCTTATGAATAGTTCATAAGGCTTGCTGCTTGTTGCACGGACATAACGTTCGGTGATCTCGTCAGCAGCAATGATGCCGTTCATGCCTCCGGCCTCGATAGCCATGTTGGTCAGGGTCATTCTCTCTTCCATAGGAAGTGAAAAAATAGCCTCTCCGTCAAACTCCATAGCCCGGTAGGTTGCTCCATCGGTGGTTATATCGCCGAGAATCTGCAGAATAAGGTCTTTAGCCGTAAGGTATTCAGGCATAGGGCCGTCGAAGGTGAACTTCATCGATTCAGGTACTTTTTCCCAGAGTTTGCCTGTACCGAGAATGAATGCGGCATCTGTATTGCCGATACCTGTGCCGAACATGCCGAATGCCCCTGAAGTGCAGGTGTGAGAGTCGGTTCCAAAGAGAACGGTTCCCGGCAGATTGAAGCCCTCTTCGGCTAATGCGACATGACAGACCCCTTTGTATCGATCCGTTCCAACATCATAATAGTTCTCCAGTCCCTGTTCTTTTGCAAACTGTCTCAAGAGATCTATGTTGCGATGGGCATGCTCGTTCGCTGTAAAAATATAATGGTCGGGAAGAACGACAATTTTTTTTGGATCCCATACCTTTGCGTCAGCACCGAACTCTTCTTTGAAAATATCAAAGGTCGGTGGACCGCAGACATCATGGGTAAGCAGAATGTCGACATTCAGCCAGACGCTTTCACCGGCGTCGACAAATGCTCTGTTTGCTGCTTTTGCAAGAATTTTCTGGGTTATTGTTTGTGCCATTGGATTTAAACCCCGCTTTCTATGGTTTCAGGAGTGATGTTTTCAAAATGATGCTGGCGCTGGCCGAGAGCCTGCAGATATGCTTTGGCGCTGGCCTCTATAATATCCGTCGATATACCTCTTCCATTAAAAGAGATATTTTTGTCCTTGATTCGTACCAGTGCCTCTCCGATAGCCTGGCGTCCGGCAGTGGTAGAGCGGACAGAGTAGGACGTGACCATCGATTCGATGCCAAGGGCTCGTTCAATAGCCCTGAAACAGGCATCCACCGGGCCATCGCCTGTTGCGGATTCTTCAAATATCTGCTCTTTGTGGCGAATCCTTATGGTTGCGGTCGGAATCGACGCTGTTCCGCTGTTGATATGCAGGTAGTCAAGTTCATAAGCGTTCATGGGCTTGCTTCGTTCATCGCCCATCAGTACCCTCAGGTCATCGTCATAGACCTCTTTCTTTTTGTCGGCAATCTCAACAAACCGCTTGTACACAGCATCAAGTTCTGCCTCCTGCAGATCGTAGCCGAGAGTCTGCAGGCGGGATGTAAGGCCGTGCTTTCCTGAATGGCGACCGAGCACGATACTTGTTTGTGGTACACCGACCGATTCCGGTGTCATCACTTCATAAGTCTGCCGGTTTTTCAGCATACCGTCCTGATGGATGCCTGATTCGTGCGAAAATGCATTGTCGCCGACAATTGCCTTGTTGGGCTGGATGATGATACCGGTAAAGGTCGAGACCATCCGGCTGGTATTGTACAGCTCTTCAGTGACAATACCGGAATAAAAGTTGTGCAGGTCACTCCTGACTTTCAGTGCCATGACAATCTCTTCAAGCGAAGCATTTCCTGCACGCTCTCCGATGCCGTTGATGGAGCACTCAACCTGCCTTGCACCATGTTCCAGCGCGCTGAGACTGTTTGCCACGGCAAGGCCAAGGTCGTTATGGCAGTGCACGCTGATGACGGCTTTAGCGATATTCGGCACGCGGCTGTGAAGATCGGCTATTTTTATGCCGAACTCCGAAGGCCAGGTATAACCGGTCGTGTCCGGGATATTGACGGTCGTTGCTCCAGCTTCAATAACAGCTTCAATGATTTCAGCCAGATAGCCTTGATCCGTACGACCTGCATCTTCAGCGGAAAACTCAATATCAGACGTGAACGTTCTGGCAAAGGTTACAGCATTGACAGCCATGTTCAGAATTGTCTGTCGCTTCTCCTTCAGACTGGCTCCGTAACGGTCACTGCCGAATTTCCCTGCAATATGGATGTCAGACGTACCGATGAAGGTGTGAATACGGGGTTTGCTAGCCTGCTGAAGAGCTTTCCATGCAGCAGTAATATCGTTTTCAACCGCTCGGGCTAATGCGGCTACAATAGATGAGGATTCTGCGCATATCCGTTGAACGGCTTCAAGCTGGAGAGGCGACGAAGCGGGGAAGCCGGCTTCGATAACATCCACTCCAAGCTTTTCAAGCTGCCTGGCAATTTCAACTTTTTCCTGAACATTCAGAGATGCGCCGGGGGATTGCTCCCCATCGCGCAGTGTTGTATCAAATACAAGAATTCTTTCTTTCACATTATCTGCCCGCCTTTAATTAATCAAGCGCCCAGTTGCCTGACAATTGCCTCTGTCATAACTGTTGTTGAAACAGTACTCTCTCCTGGATTTGCTATGTCGGCTGTCCGTAGTCCGGAAGCAAGTGTAGCCTCGATTGCCTGATAAATTTCAGCAGCAATCTCCGGTAAAGAGAAGCTGTAGTCAAACATCATTGCTACTGATGCGATTGTGGCAATAGGGTTTGCCTTGTTCTGTCCTGCAATATCGGGAGCACTGCCGTGGATGGGCTCATACAAAGCATGGTTTGTGCCAATGCTTGCAGAGGGCAGCATGCCGAGGCTTCCGGTAATCATCCCTGCGATATCGCTTAAAATATCACCAAAAAGGTTGCTGGTAACGATGACATCAAACTGTTTTGGGTTCCGTACAATCTGCATTGCGGCGTTATCCACATACATGTCGCTCAGCTCAATATCCTGGAAATCCTTATGGACCTCGTGGACAACATTTCTCCAGAACTGTGAAACTTCAAGAACGTTTGCCTTGTCGATCGAAATGACTTTTTTATCGCGTTTCCGTGCAGCTTCAAACGCTAAACGAGCAATACGCTCAACTTCATAGCGCTCATACACCATGGTGTTCCAACCCCTGTTTTCATCGTAGCCACGCGGCTGGCCAAAGTAAATGCCGCCGGTCAGTTCACGAAAGACAAGGAAATCCGTGCCGCGAACAACGTCAGGCTTGAGAGAAGATGCTCCAAGCAGGGCATCATAGACTTTTGCTGGTCTGAGGTTGGCAAACAGCTCAAGCTCTTTACGGATTTTCAGGAGTGCGGCTTCCGGCTTGTGTTCATGCGGCAGCTTTTCCCATTTCGGACCGCCGACCGCACCAAGCAAGACCGCATCACATTTTTTACAGGCATCAAGGGTCCCGACAGTGAGCATCTCACCATGCAGATCATAAGAAGCACCACCAAACGGGTGCTCCTCAATCTCTATGTCAAAGCCATGTTTTTTCGAGAGCTGTTCCATTACTGCAACAGCTCCTGCAACTACTTCCGGGCCGATACCGTCACCCGGTATTGATACAATTTTGTACATTACTTTATCAGGGTCGGTTATTTTTTGATCAGCCAGCTCATCATGTTGCGGAGCTTTGCCCCTACCGTTTCAATTGAATGGTTGCGGTTATCCTCTCTGAGTTTGCTCAGTGTTTTGTAGCCGCCGTTGCACTCATCAATGAACTCCTTGGCAAAACGACCATCCTGGACCTCTTCAAGGATCTTTTTCATTTCAGCCTTTACTGCAGGAGTAATAAGACGCGGTCCGCGTGTCATGCCACCATACTCGGCGGTATCACTGACCGAATAGTTCATTCTCGACAGACCACCTTCATAATAAAGGTCAACAATCAGTTTCAACTCGTGCATACATTCGAAGTAGGCGAGTTCTTCAGGGTAACCAGCCTCAACAAGGGTTTCATACCCAGCCTTGATAAGCTCGGCTGATCCGCCGCAGAGTACAGCCTGTTCACCGAAGAGATCGGTTTCAGTTTCATTTTTAATTGATGTCTCGATAACGCCGGCCTTGGTACCGCCAAGAGCTTTCGCCCATGCAAGTGCCTGCTGTTTTGCCTCTCCGGTAGCATCCTGATGGACTGCGATAAGGCAGGGGACACCATTGCCCTGAGTAAAGGTACGGCGCACAAGGTGACCCGGGCTTTTAGGAGCAATCATGATAACGTTGATTGTCTCAGCCGGAATGATCTGTTTGTAATGGATATTGAAACCATGAGCAAAAGCAAGGGTGTTGCCCGGCACAAGGTTCGGAGCAATTTCAGCATCATAGATTGCCTTCTGGTTCTGGTCAGGAAGAAGCACCATGACGATGTCTGCCCATTTAACCGCTTCAGCAACGGTGTCGACTTCCAGGCCGGCTTCTCTTGCTTTGTCGGACGAAGCACTCTCTGTGCGAAGACCGACTCGTACATTCAAGCCGCTGTCCTTAAGGTTAAGAGCATGAGCATGGCCCTGGCTGCCGTAACCGAGTACTGCAATATTCTTTCCCTGGAGATAACCCAGATCGGCATCCTTATCGTAATAAACATTCATCAGTAAAATGGTTTTGATTGATAATACAGTAAAATGGTGTCACTCTCCACGGTGTATTGCAACAGCGCCTGAACGGGCTAACTCCTTTATTCCGTAGGGCTTGAAGATATCAATAGTTGTGTTGATCTTATCCGGCGAACCGATGACCTCAATAGTAATGGATTTTTGTTTTATATCCACGACTTTTCCTTTAAAAACATTGATAAGTTCGAAAATCTCATGCTGTTGCGTCTTGCTGAGTTTCAGAGTCATAAGAAGCAGTTCCCGCTCAACATGAGGCTGCGTTGTCAGGTCAGTAACTTTAATGGTATCAATCAGTCTGTTCAACTGCTTGATGACCTGATTGATGATCTGGTCGTCAGCAAAGGTCACAATGGTCATCCGTGAAATTTCCGGATCCTCCGTTTCACCAATGGAAATACTTGAAAGATTAAAACCACGGGCGCTGAACATCGTAGCAACCCTGTTAAGGGTTCCAAACTTGTTTTCAACGAGTACAGATATGATGTGTTTCATGAAAGATATTGGTTGAATCGCTATAAACTAATATTTTAAAAATCTTTATACGGATATTTGTATATCGGCTGATAGTATTTTTTTAAACAAAATTCACAAACACGCTCTAAAAAAAACACCCTGAAGGTAAGAAAAAAGAGCATTGCATTACCTTAAGAAAAACAATAATATAAAGTTTTTTTTGAATGGTACTGCAGGGCAGGTAAACCATACATCTCCTTTCCTCCCAATTCCCACTCAACCACCTCCAGCCCGTCACTCCGCTCCCACTCATCCCGAACTCCCGTGAGGGCTCCATTCCCACCAACACCAATTTTTATAAGAGCCCATTAGGCCTATAAGACCTATCCGCCCTATTCCATCGCGAGCAACTGACTACCTGACGCCTGCTTGATCCAGTTCCGAATCGTTTGATCATTAAGACCAATTTCCTCACTCACCTTGGTAATGCTTGCGTTATTAGGGGGTAAAATCCGTCTTAAAATGCTTACCTTTATTGATCTTGAATAGCCCATCTTGTCTCCTTGGTTGAGGCGCCATCTATAGTAACACATAGGGCAACTCATAACTTAGAACTTAGCACTTTTTTTATGAGACTTCAACAGTATGAAATAAATGCAATCAAATCTTTAACTCGTGATATTTTCGGGGAAGATTGTAAGGTCATTTTGTTTGGGAGTAGAGTTTATGATGATATAAAAGGTGGGGATATTGACCTTTATCTTCAGACCTCTGATTATGTGAAGGCTGCTGAACATAAAATTAATTATTTAGTCGCGTTGAAATTAGCGCTTGGTGATCAAAAAATAGATCTTGTTATTGCTCAGGATCAATCGCGTTCTATTGAGCAGGAAGCCATAAAAAATGGTATTGAGTTATGAAAAAGCCCAATAATATATTTATTGCTGAGAAATTATACGAATGCGACAGGCATGAAGAAAAAATCCAGATAGCGAAAAAAAATTTATCGGCTCTGATTCCCCTCAGTGAGGAGAAATATTGTGCTCTTAATGATGTTGATGTCAGTTTTATAGACCAACTGATATTCAGGTTTTCAAAACTTCAAGATTCATTAGGTGAAAAAATTTTTCCAGCCATACTGATCTTGTCTGGTGAGGAAGTCAAGAAAAAAACGTTTATCGATATCCTTAACAGGATAGAAGAGCTGGGAATTGTAGATAAAATAAAATGGCTGCAACTTAGAGAATCAAGAAATGAGATTGCTCATGAATATTCATTCAATGCTGGTGAAATTGTAAATGCCATCAATAGAATATTCACAGTAAGTGACGACCTGATAAAAATTTACAACTCAGCGAAAAGCTTTTGTGAGTTAAAATTTGAGTTACCTGGAAAGAATACAAAAAAGTAAAGTCAATCATACTTATAGACGGCAGAATCCCTACCCCTGAAAAAAACGAAACCCGGCAGTTTGAATTGCTTCAGGGACTGCCGGGAAAATAATGTGTTCCATATCCAACAAACTCAAACCATAGTTTTAGGGCTCAACCTTGCCAGGAGCATATCAGAGATCGAGCCTCCAGCCGGCACCATAGGGAAAACCATATCTTTTTTCACAACCCTGAAATCGACAAGGATCGGGCCCTCATTATAGGCAAGTGCCTCTTTGATGGCAGCTTTTGCCGCATCTGGGGTTTCAGCCACGAGCGCCTTGCATCCGAAGGCTTCGGCAACCTTGACAAAATCGGGGTTGCTTTCGGCAAGATCGGTAAATGAGTATTTTTCCTTATGGAACAGCTCCTGCCATTGCCGGACCATCCCGAGAAAGCTGTTATTGATCAGAAATATCTTGATCGGTGTTTTACAGTGGACGGCCGTGACAAGCTCCTGAATGTTCATCATAATGCCGCCATCTCCGCAGAACAGGACGACCGGACGATCGGTAATGCCGAAAGCCGCGCCGATGGCCGCAGGCAGACCGAACCCCATAGTGCCGAGTCCGCCGCTTGTGATGATGGAACGCGGATTTCTGAAGATATAATATTGTGATGTCCACATCTGATGCTGGCCGACATCGGTGACCACAACGGCATTCCCCTCGGTCTGTTTTGATACCTCATCGATAACAAATTCAGTTCTCAGAGCACCATCTTCCATGTTGTAGGTCAGCGGGCATTGTTCACGCCATGATTGAATCTCTGCAAGCCAGGGCTCTCGGTTTTCGACAGTTTTCGGTGTCTCTTCAAGGAGTGCGGCAAGAAAGTCTTTGGCATCGCCGACAATCGGTAATTCGACCTTGATGTTTTTATCAACATTGGTAGGATCAATGTCATTGTGAATTTTGAATGCATGCGGTGCAAAGGTATCGATTTTTCCAGTGACCCGGTCGTCGAAGCGTGCACCGACAGCAATCAGGACATCACAGGCATTCACCGCCTGATTGGACCAGTAGGTACCGTGCATGCCAAGCATACCCATGCTGAGAGGATGGTTGCCCGGGAAAGCTCCAAGCCCCTGCAGCGTCATAGTGACCGGTATATTCTGTTTTATCGCAAAAGCCCGAAGCTCTTCAGATGCTTCAGCACTGATAACACCGCCTCCGATGTAGAGCAGGGGACGTTTAGCCTTCGCAATTTTATGCGCGGCTTTCTGTACCTGGTTGATGTGGCATTTGATTGTTGGTTTGAATCCACGGATATCAACAATCTCAGGCCAATGAAATGCGCATGATGAATTCAGAACATCTTTCGGCATATCGATAAGCACCGGTCCCGGTCTGCCGGTCGTAGCAAGAAAAAATGCCTTGCGGATGGTTATAGCAAGCTCCTTGACATCCTTGACAAGAAAGTTGTGTTTCGTTATAGGCCGGGTAATACCGACAATATCTGCTTCCTGAAAGGCATCGTTTCCAATGAGCGAGCTTGGAACCTGACCGGTAAAGACAACCATAGGCGAGGAGTCCATATAGGCGTTGGCAATGCCGGTGACGGTGTTTGTCGCACCGGGTCCGGACGTGACAAGAACAACTCCTGGTTTTCCAGTGGCGCGGGCGTACCCCTCAGCCATGTGAGTTGCACCCTGTTCATGACGGACAAGGATATGCGTGATATCTTTTACATCGTAAAGGGTCTCGTAAACTTTCAAGAGTGATCCGCCCGGATACCCGAAAATATATTCAACGTGTTCTCGTCGCAGACATTCAAAAAATATCTCTGAGCCATTGAGAGTGTGCCCTGATACATGCATAGCGTGGTTATTTAGGTTCACAGGAAACTGTACTTTTCAGTATCGCCCCGGTATTGGCTGATGTAACCATTTGGGCGTACCTTGCCAGATAGCCTTTTGTTATTTTCGGCACAAACGGTTTCAGCAACGCCAGCCGTTCGCCGATAACCTTTTCTGACAGGGCAACAGAGATGCTTCTGTTCGGAATATCGATGGTGATGATATCACCGTTTTCTAATGCTGCAATTGGCCCTTGCTCAGCAGCTTCGGGAGAAATGTGTCCGATGCAGGCCCCTCTCGATCCTCCTGAAAACCGTCCATCGGTAATGAGCGCAACAGACTCTCCAAGACCACGTCCCATAATGGCACTGGTGGGGGAGAGCATTTCCGGCATTCCGGGGCCGCCTTTTGGACCTTCATAACGAATGACCACGACATCCCCCGTCTTGACATCCCCCTCCATAATACCTTTGATGGCATCATCCTGACAGTCATAGACCCTTGCCGGGCCTGTGTGTTTCATCATTTCCGCACAGACCGCCCCGGTTTTGACAACTGCTCCCAATGGAGCCAGATTGCCGTACAGAACAGCAAGACCACCAGAAAATGAGTATGGGTCTTCGACACTTCTTATCACAGAGCTATCCATGATCTCTGCGTCGCTTATATTTTCGCCAAGTGTTCTTCCGGTTACAGTCAGCGCTGAAAGGTCAAGAAGGCCCTCGATCTTGCTGAGTTCATGAAGGATCGCCGATACTCCACCTGCGCGATCGACATCCTCGATATGGACGGCCATGGTTGCAGGGCTCACCTTGCAGATATAGGGAGTTCTGGCAGAAAGGGCATTAAGTTCTGAAAAATCAAAATCCAGTTCAGCTTCATTTGCAAGTGCAAGAGTATGCAGGATGGTATTGGTGCTCCCTCCCATCGCAAAATCAAGTGCAAAAGCATTCAGCAGTGCTTTTCGTGTAAAGATATCTCTCGGCCTGATATTCCTGTTGACCAGATCAATAATCCGGCGTGAAGCCTCTTGGACTAATTCATTGCGTCGAGGATCAATTGCAAGAATTGTTCCGTTTCCGGGCAGTGCAAAACCAAGTGCTTCACTGAGGCAGTTCATCGAGTTTGCGGTGAACATACCGGAACATGAGCCGCAACCCGGGCAGGCATTGTCTTCTATTGACTCCAGCTCAAGGTCATTGATTTTTCCGGTACTGTACTGTCCGACTGCTTCAAAGACAGAAATGAGGTCGATTGTTTTTCCTGCAGGAGTATGGCCAGCCTTCATGGGTCCCCCGGACACAAAAATAACAGGAATGTTGATGCGAAGCGCGGCCATCATCATACCAGGGGTGATCTTGTCACAATTTGGAATACAGACAAGTCCATCGAGTCGATGTGCTTCAGCAACGGTCTCGACACTGTCAGCAATAAGTTCACGGCTTGCAAGAGAGTATCGCATGCCGATATGGCCCATAGCGATACCGTCGCAAACTCCTATGGTATTGAATTCAAAAGGCACCCCCCCGGCTTTGCGCACCTCTTCTTTTGCAATTTTGCCCAGTTCCTGAAGATGAGCATGACCAGGGATAAGCTCGTTATAGGAGTTGCATATACCGATAAAGGGTTTTCTGAAGTCATCGTTTGAAACAATCGAGCCCGTAGCTTTAAGAAGGCTGCGGTGAGGCGCTTTTTCAAACCCTGTTTTGATAGTATCAGATCTCATTGCCGTTAAATTTTTTATGCAATTAAAAGAAACCTCCAAGACCGCTGTTCCCGAAGCCGCGCTGATGAAAGGTCTGAAAGAGAGAAAATAGACTTGGGGACGGCTTTGGGTTCAGAGCACAGTGACAAAGATTCCGTTCATGGAATAGAGGGCGTTCACAACATGCTCGGCATTCCAGCCGAAAAGAGCTGATGATGGCTGCGCAGATGTCTCAACATTGCGGCAGGTACTGCAGGTATAGAGATTGAATGCAGACATTGAAGCAAACAAGTTTCTTCAGTATTAAACAAATAATTCCAAATAAATTACATTTATTGTTTTATTAAAACAAAAATTAAAAATGTTAAAATTCGAAGGAAATTTACTGTTTATTCTGTACAGTTACCGTTATATTTTTTGAAGTATTCAGAGTGCTGTTGGGCGCCGATTGTTTCGGACTAACAAAAATAAAACAGAATCATGCTGAACCTCCAAGCTCCATTGCCCCAGGATTTACCTGCTTTTTTACTGACCCTATCTCTTGTTCTGCTGTTCGTGCTCCTGGCTGAATTGCTTACACGAAAATTCAGCATCAGCAGTCTGGTCGTCAGAAAAATCATCCATCTTTGTATGGGAGTAGTGATTTTTTTTGTTCCAGCCTATTTCCATTCCGGTTTTTATCCCGCATTGACAGCTGCAGTGTTTCTGCTGTTTAACGGACTGAATATCCGATTCAAATGGTTTGGTTCTTTGCTTGCTCTACCCGAAGACAATAACGCTCAGTCACCAGCTGTGAAAAGTTACGGATCCCTTTTTTTCCCGCTTGTTTTTCTGCTTCAGGTGCTTTTTCTGTGGGAGTCCCATAAGTGGATACTGCAGACATCCATGCTGGTCATGGGAGTCAGTGACTCGCTTGCTGCACTTGTGGGCAGTTCTGTAGGGAAAAAACATATTGAGCATCTGACGAAAAACCCTAAAACCGTAGAGGGATCGTTGACGATGTTTTTCAGCGCATTTATTCTGCTGAGCTCCACTCTTCTGGTGTTCAGTAAAGATTTCAGCGGAGGCTTGGCAGGGAAGCCGTTGTTGCTGCTTCTTGCGCTTGCACTTCTTCTTGCAATTGTTGCTACAGCTGTTGAAGCGCTGTTATCACATGGTCTCGATAATTTTTTTATCCCTGTGTCGATAGCCTATGTGCTCTATGTTCTCGAAATGAACCACACTATTCTTCTTGAGAGTTTCCTTGTTGGAGGACTCTTTGCGTTTCTTCTTGCGGTTTTTTCGATTAAGGTCAAGTTTCTCAACAACAGTGGAGCAACCGCTACATTTTTGCTCGGCACAACAATTTTTGGTATTGGAGGAATGACCTGGACGGTACCTCTCTTGACTTTTTATCTGTTGTCATCTGTGCTGTCGAAGGTCGGCAAAAAACGTAAGGCGAAATTTGATCTTGTTTTTGAAAAAGGTTCACAGCGGGATGCGGGTCAAGTCTACGCCAATGGAGGGATAGCATGGATTTTGATGATTATTTTTTCACTCACCAACAATCCGGCTGTTTATTTTGCCTATCTCGGAACGCTTGCGGCCGTGCAGGCTGATACCTGGGCTACAGAAATCGGTACCATGTGGCCAAACCCAAAGGCATGGCTGGTGACGACCTTCAAGGAGGTGCCAGTAGGTACCTCTGGAGGTGTGTCAGTGCCAGGTACTTCAGGCGCATTCCTCGGTTCGCTTTTTATCTGTGCAAGTGCAATGATGATCAATGTCAAATGGCTCTCTGATTTCGGGTTGCTTCAATCACTGCTTCTCATAGGATTTTCCGGACTTCTGGCCAGTTTGGTTGACAGTTTTTTTGGTGCAACGGTTCAGGCTCAGTATTTTGACCCGATTCGCGAAAAGGTAACAGAAAGGACCCATAGTGCTGCTCCTGATGGCTCACTTGTAGCAAACCGCCTTATCAAAGGGACCCCTTTGGTCAATAACGACCTTGTCAATACGCTCTGTGCCCTTTCTGGTTCAGCCCTGGCCTATATGGTGATTGAGAATGTGCATTTGTTTCATTGAACTATAATTGATTCTATCGGTATGGTTGATTCTAAACTTGGAATTTTTGGCCTGCTTTCGGATGCTGGACCTATTGTATTGTTTGTGCTTTCTGTACTGCTTTCATTCTCTATTGTTTCGTGGGCAATCATTGCTTTCAAATTTGATTACATCAGAAAATCTTTGAGTGAGTCCAGAGCGTTTCTGGACTTTTTTTTCGAGATGTACAATGTAGACAAAGCTTTTTCTGCAAGCGAAAAGTTCCGGAAAGGCTCTCTTCCGCGCGTGTTCCGTTCCGGGTATATCGAATATCGTGCTGTCGGTGATAAGGCGGATATTCGGCAACTCAGGGTGCGGATAGCCAGAGCTGTAAAGCGTGAGGCCAATGCAGAAAGCAAACGGCTTTCCTCCCTCGTGCCGTTTCTTGCAACAGTCGGTAATACCGCACCCTTCATTGGGCTTTTTGGTACCGTATGGGGCATTATGACCTCATTTCATAATATTGGCACTACCCAGTCAGCTTCGCTTGCAGCAGTAGCACCCGGTATTTCAGAAGCTTTGATCGCTACCGCAGCCGGTCTTGCTGCAGCCATTCCCGCCGTTATGGCCTATAACTATTTTACGCATCAGATCAGTATCATCGAGCGGGATCTTGAAGAGTTCACCCCTGAATTTGTAGCGGCATTCATTAAAGAACCATAGAGATCACTCAGGATATGATAACTTCAGGCAAAGGCAGGTTGATGAGTGACATTAATGTAACTCCTTTCGTTGATGTCATGCTTGTACTGCTTATTATTTTCATGGTAACCGCTCCAATGATGACTAGTGGCGTCAAGGTTGAAACGCCGCAAACTACCCATCAGCGTATGGATGTGGATGAAAAGGCTCTTGTGATCAGCATTGATGCTTCACAACGTGTCTTTATAAATAAATATCAACTGAATATCTCAGAGGTACGCGAAAAATTGCCAAAAATTCTGGATGTAAAACGTACTGGCGATGTCTATCTTAAAGCCGACAAATCTCTGCCTTATGGTCTGGTCATGGATGTTATGGCTCAGATCAGAGATGCAGGGATTGAAAAGATTGGTATGGTGACTGAACAAGCGCCCGTTCATAAGTCAGGCAGGAGATAAGTAAGGGAGTATGGAAAAAGGTCAGAAGCTCAAAGGTGCTGAAAAAAAATTTTCGTATTGGCTTGTTGCAGCCGCAGCAATGCATGCCATTGTGATTTTTGTTGCAATCTATCTCCAGATTCTCGATGCAAGGAGAGTAGTCAAACCAAAAATTGTCAGTGTCAGTCTCGTTTCGCTCCCCGGTTCAGGGGGTTCTCCTAAGTTTTCTGAAAAGCAGGGAGATAATGAAGCAACTCCCGCTCCTTCCCGCGTGACTCCAAATCCCCCCCCAAGCGCTAAGGTTAAAAAAACACTTCCAGAAAGTGCACTGGTTACACCGACAAAAGTGACAAAGCCCGTTAAGGCCAAGAAAAAGGTTCCGGAAGTAGCATCGGTTACCACGAAGAAAGTTGTAATCGAACCTTTACCGCCAAAGCCGAAACCCAAAGTCATTGATAAGCCGGCTGATATAAGTAAAGCGCTTGAGCGTCTCAAACAAAATGTTGACAAAAAAACGGCAGCCACGCCACCGCCATCCGCGAGCAGTTTAAACAATGCACTTGCACAGTTGCAGCAGAAAGTCAAATCTGAAGGCAGTCCGAATACAGCAGGCGCCAGAACCGGCAGGGAAAGTGCTTCAACAGGACAAAGCGGAGCAGGAAAAGGCTATGGTGTTGGTGGCTCTTCAGCCCCTTATAAAGCAGAAATTGCATCAATTATTATGCAGAACTGGGAGTTTTCAAAGTTACTGCTTAAAAACAGTTACGGTATGGAAGTCTATGTTCGTATTAACATTCTTGCTAACGGAACGATTAATCAGATCAAATTTGACAAAAGAGCCCCAAGCGAATATCTCAACAATTCAGTAAAAAAAGCCCTTGAAAAATCATCTCCTCTTCCGGTTCTGCCGAAAGAAGAAGGTACAAAGGATGTATGGATTGGATTTGTGTTTACTCCGCAAGGTATCGAAAAGCAATAAAAGCAAATGTTTATAGCCTCCCGTAAGGGAAAAATTGCATATACTGCATGGGAAAATAATATTGAAAACAATATATTTTCTGAAAATGATACGCTTCCACCTTCATACCGATATCAGATTGCTCAGCCTGTAGAAGGTGATGTGTTTTATGATGTTATAAACCTGAGTGAAAACGACCGGTGGGGCACCCTCTGTTATGTATTGCCCCTTTTTAATTAATGTTCAAAGGAGCCAAATTGATGAAAAAGCAAATGAACGGCATGCTTGTTCTTGCCTTGATGATCACTGCGGGATGTTCATCAAAAAGTACTGTGAAACCTAGTGAAGTACCTAAAATCCATGAGCCATCTATTGCGCCGGTAACAGAGAGTTCTTCATTGCCGACAGGGCCTACCGGATATGGATTCGACAGATGGCAAAGAGGACCGCTGGGTGATGTGTTTTTTGATTTTGACAGCTCTTTTCTCAGTAACGATGCACAGGGACAACTGAAGCAGAATGCAGCATGGCTTGAAAATAATGCTGCTAAGAAAGCTGTTATTGAAGGACACTGTGATTCGAGAGGAACATCTGAATACAATCTTGCCCTCGGAGATCGCAGGTCAGCGAGTGCAAAGGAATATCTGGTCAAGCTAGGTGTTTCATCATCCCGTCTTGAATCAGTCAGTTTCGGTGAAGAGCGACCATTTGATCTTGGTCAGAACGAAGAAGCCTGGGCCAAAAACCGTCGGGCACACTTTGTTGTCAAGTAACAATTATTCCTGAAAGGGCGGCGATGAAAGAAATGGTACCACTGAAAAACGGCTTATTATTCATAACTCTTTATTTTCCATGAATAAACAGATTAAATCTTTTCTTTTATTGCCGTTTCTTGTTCTGTCATCTTGTGCGACAAGACAGGATCTTATCGTTGTGGAAGATGACCTTCGAAAACTGAAAACGGAATCGGAAACCATTAAAACGCAATCTGCCGGTTCCTATTCTGATGTTCAAAAGGTTAACGATGAGATTGCGCGTTTGCAGGGCAGCATTGAAGAGGCTGCTCATAAAAACCGTGAACTTTTCGGGCGTCTTGGTATGGAAGATTCTCTGCTGGTCCACAAGATTGATGATCTGGACTTGAGACTGCAGAAAATCGAACGCTATCTTGCCTTAGACACAAAGGAAAAGTCACCATCAGCCTTACCGCACTCTAATGAATCAGTTGAGGGCTCTTCTAAAGCTTCAGTTGTTACTGATGATGCGGCATTGCTTAAAGAAGGGTTGGAGAGGCTTGGCAAACATGGTTTTGAGTCTGCAAGGGAGAGTTTCAGCGCTCTTTTGAAGACCTATCCTAAATCTAACCTGCTCGATCAGGCTCAGTTTTATCTTGCCGAAAGCTACTTTAGTGAAAAATGGTATGAAAAAGCCATTCTTGAGTATCAGGTTGTGATTGCTAAGTATACCAAAAGCAGCATGCGTCCGGCAGCGCTCTTCAAACAGGCCGTCTCTTTTGAAAAAATAGGCGATACGGTCAATGCGAAAGCAAGGTTTAAGACCCTTGTCAATGTTTATCCAAAATCTCCTGAAGCCGCACAGGCTCGCAAGAAAATGAAATAGCTTTCGTTACATCAGGAAATAATAAAAAAGCTGAAATCAATGGAATAATCCAAGCTTTCAGCTTTTTTCATGTTAAGTTTGTTCGGCGGAGTGTAAAGAGATCAGGCTTACTTGAAAAACTCATTAAGAGTATAGGTACGCCTATCAATTTCGACACAGAGCTTTTGTTGCAGAGAATCATAAAAGACAGGAATATCCCTCATAGTCCATTTTACTCCTCTCTTGTCAAAGTCAATGACATAACGATTCTCATTGTCAAGTACTTTCTTCTTCAGGTCAATACCGATATCCGGCTGCGTTGTTAAAACAAACAGCTCGATTTCGCCGGTTATGACTTTATTGACTATCTCCTTGGTCGGTGACAGCTTTCTGCGTCCTGAGCTCGGGCTTATCTGGATGTGAAGGTTATCCTTACTATCCCTTTTTGCAGAAGTGATAAAATACTTTTCTGCTTTATGAACCGCATTGCCTGACCATGGCCCTGATGTACTGATTCTGACTTGGTTTGTGCCGGTGTTGGGACGGCTGAGCTGAGGTTGCATTGTTTGCATGGTTAAAATTTGCAAAAATAACACTCTCTGGTGTTCTACCTTCAATAGATGATAAATTAGCAAAACAAGGTTAAATAACAAAGGGATTCATGATGAATCCCTTTGTTTAAAATACCGGCACCACGATGCATCAGATTACTTGTTGTTGCCGTCAATCACTTCGAATTCAGCATTTTCAACTTCACCGTTGCTGCCGCTTTTTCCGCTTCTCTCATTGCCGCCAGTATGAGCTTCCGGTTCAGCCGCGGATGATTCCGGGCCTTTGGACTCATAAAGTTTAGAAGCAATCTCGCTCCACTCCTTGTTCAGTTCCTCCATGGCAGATTTAATAGACTCGATTGTTCCGTTTTTATAGGCTTCCTTGAGTTTCTCCAGAGAGCCTTCTAGAGCAGGACGTTTGTCAGCCGGTATTTTGTCGCCAAGATCCTTCAGCTGCTTTTCCGTACTGAAAATAAGTCCATCTGCAATGTTTCTCGTATCGACCTCTTCCTTACGCTTCTGATCTTCCGCAGCATGATTTTTAGCGTCCTCTTTCATTTTATTGATCTCAGCATCACTGAGTTTACTGCTTGACTCGATTCTTATGCTCTGTTCCTTGCCTATTGCCTTATCCTTGGCCGAAACATTCAGAATTCCGTTTGAATCGATATCAAAAGTAACCTCAATCTGCGGCAGACCTCTTGGTGAGGGAGGAATATCACCAAGATGAAAACGTCCAAGTGTTTTATTATCAGCGGCCATCGGGCGCTCTCCCTGCAGAACGTGAACCTCCACAGAGGTCTGGTTGTCCCCCGCAGTAGAGAATATCTCCTGCTTTTTTGTCGGAATCGTGGTGTTCGCATCGATAAGCTTTGTCATAACACCACCAAGAGTTTCGATTCCAAGTGAAAGAGGAGTGACATCAAGCAGCAGAACGTCAGTAACATCCCCTTTGAGCACACCGCCCTGAATAGCTGCCCCTATAGCGACAACTTCATCCGGATTGACGCTTCGGTTAGGTTCCTTCCCAAAGAAGTCCTTGACAAGCGACTGTACCTTAGGAATTCGAGTTGAGCCTCCAACGAGCACAACTTCATCGATTTCCTTCATTTCAACCTTCGAATTCTTGATGGCACGACGGCAAGGATCAAGAATCTTATCGAAAAGGTCTGAACATAATGCCTCAAATTTCGCACGCGTCAGATTGATTACCAAGTGCTTTGGCCCTTCCTGGGTCGCAGTAATAAAAGGAAGATTTATTTCTGTATCAGTCCGGGATGAAAGCTCAATTTTTGCTTTTTCTGCCGCTTCTTTCAGGCGCTGAAGGGTAATGGCATCCTTACGAAGATCGATACCTTCCTGTTTTTTGAACTCATCAGCGATATAATCGATAATTTTCTGGTCAAAGTCATCACCACCGAGATGTGTGTCGCCGTCAGTTGATTTAACTTCAAAAACACCATCCCCAAGTTCAAGAATTGAGATATCAAACGTTCCGCCACCAAGATCAAAGACCGCAACTTTTTCACTTTCCTGCTTTCTGTCAAGGCCGTAAGCCAGTGCTGCGGCAGTAGGCTCATTGATGATTCGTTTCACATCAAGTCCTGCAATACGCCCGGCATCTTTTGTTGCCTGTCTCTGAGCATCATTGAAATATGCCGGTACAGTAATAACCGCTTCGGTTACCTTTTCACCAAGAAAATCTTCAGCGGTCTGCTTCATTTTTTGAAGAACCATAGCTGAAACTTCCTGTGGCGAGTAGACCTTATCATTTATTTTTACTCGAGCTTCACCATTTTCATTAATGATTTCATACGGCGCCAGCTTTTTTTCATTCGGGACCTCATCATATTTGCGCCCCATAAACCGTTTAATTGAAAAAATGGTGTTTTTAGGGTTGGTAATAGCCTGCCTTTTTGCAGCCTGCCCAACCAGACGGTCACCCGTTTTGGTTAAGGCTATGATTGACGGTGTTGTACGGTTACCTTCTGAATTTTCAATAACCGTAGGCTGCGATCCTTGCATGACTGCAACACAAGAGTTCGTTGTGCCAAGATCGATACCGATAATTTTACCCATTAGAGTATGTTCCTTGTTTTGATAGTGATATAAAAAGTACCTGACTTCCGACCATTGACGTTGAAGCCGGATAATCTCATGTTAATTAATCGAAATTTCCTTTGTTTTTTTTATCATCTGAGCTTTCGGCAGAGTGACATGAAGTATTCCATTGTCAAACCCTGCATTGATATGATCCTGATCAATCGTTTCGCCAAGGCTGAATTTTCTCTGCAAACTGCCATAGGTTCTCTCAATACGCAGGTAATCTTTTTTGTTTTCTTCACTACTCTTTTTTCTTTCCGCTTTGATGGTCAATACATCATCCTCAACATTGAGAGCAATCTCTTCTTTGGCGACACCCGGAAGTTCAGCATCAATATGGAATCCTGTCTCATCTTCAAAAATATCAACGTTGAAAGCCGGCACTGCAGGTGTTTTGGCACTTGTACGGATATCATCAAACAGCCTTAGGGGATCTTGAGATAATTTTACGAGCATGGTCTTCTCCTTTTTACGCTTGTCATGTTATTTGATCAATTGTAAGAGTTTAACGCCTTACTGTCAATAATTTGCAATAAGCGTGCCAAAGTCTCTATACCATGATTTTGTTCTTTTGGGGAGCTATAAAAGACAGGGGGAATAGTAAAAATGTCACACTGGCTTTTTCTTGTATGACAGATTGTTAGATAGTGTCAAAAATGACAGAGTATGCAGAATACCTGAAAGAAGCTATTTGGTGTTGACTTTCTGTAACCAGTTGAGTCGGTCCTGAAGGTTTTCAACAACACTCCTCGAACTCAGATAGCACGAATAGATAATACTGTCATCAGCAATGCGGTAATAGCACTTCAAGCCCTCTTTTCGACGGTTCACGATACCATTGTCATGCAACAGGGCAAGATGTTTCGAAATGTTTGCCTGTGTGGCATTAACTTTATTCACAATCTCCTGAACGGTATGCTCCCGTTCACAGAGAACACGCAAAATTTTAAGTCTCATCGGCTCGGAGAGCAGCTTGAATCGATTGGCTACAGCTTCAAGCATTTCATCAGGCATATTGAGATTCCACTTTTTTACTTCCTCTTCAGTGATGGTAACCGTTTTGTTCATGATAACCTTGTTGCTGCTCCGGATAATCATGATATCCGCTTCGCAGTGATAATAATAGTTTTCGAGACCGCCCCTTTATATAGGTATTAACTTATGCTAATCAAAGGATAAATAATGGTTAAGCGATTACCATAACAAATATTCCTGAACGGTTATTCAAAAAGAAGAGTCTCCTCATGCTCCATGGTGCTGAGGCTGGTAAGTTCCATGATTGAATTAATCAGAGTCTTGGGGGCTTTAAACTGGACAATTTTCTCTTTTATGATCAGCTTTGTTTTTTTTGCCTCTTCAAACTCATCTTTGCACTCTTTGCATTCCGAGAGGTGCAGAAAAAACCCCTGTTCTTCCTTAAGTGAAAGCTCACTATCTACCGCGGCACTCATAAGAACGCAGGCCTTTTGGCAGTTCATAGTAATTATAGTTTGTGCTTATTGATGGTTATCCGTGTTTATGCCGTATTTTTTAGCGTACCCCTCAAGTTGTTCTCGAAGCAGCTTTCTCCCTCTGTATAATCTTGATCTGACGGTACCGATAGGACTTTCAACCATATTTGCAATTTCTTCATAGGTAAACCCGTCAATATCACACAGCTGTATCACCTCTCTGAACTCTTCTGGTAACGAGTGAAGGGCCTGATAGACCTCTTCGTGCAGCAATGAATGGAAATAATCGCTTTCAGCTTCACTGGTGTCATTCTGAATATCTTTAATAGAGTGGTAAAAATCCTTTATCAGATCATAATCAACCTTTCCCGGTTCTTTCGAGTTTTTACGAAACCGGTTGATGTAATTGTTTTTCAGGATTTTAAACAGCCATGCTTTACAGTTTGTTCCCCGCTCAAAAGAATTAAAAAATCTATAAGCTTTCAGATAGGTTTCCTGCACCAAATCTTCGGCATCACTCGGATTCATGGTTAAATGAAGAGCATAATTATAAAGCGAATTGAGATGAACTACTGCTTCTTTCTGAAATTCAAGTTGCTTCTGACGCTCCTCACGTGACAGGGACTCTTTTTTTGTCCTGGTTTTAACATGACGGGTTGGATCTGGTTTATCCATGAGCTGAAATCTTCCTGGTTCAAATAACATTGTTTTTTTGATGCAGAGGCCTCACCTCCCTAAAATAATGAATTTAAAACAATATATTTTAAGGCATTTAAGAACTTTGGAACAAAATCCAGATGCATAATTTCTATGAATGAATCTGTCGATGTTATTGTTATCGGATCCGGTATTGGTGGCCTGACTTCTGCAGCTTTGCTTCAGGAACGAGGTTTTTCCACTCTTGTTTTTGAAAAGAATCGCTATCCTGGAGGAAGTTGTTCTTCTTTTCAACGGGAGGGGTACTGTTTTGATGCCGGAGCGTCAGTTTTTTACGGTTTTGGTGAAAACAGCAAAAGTGGAACCCTTAACCTGCATACGCGGATATTCAGAAAACTGGGGATTGAGCTTCCTACGATACATGATCCGGTACAGATTCACTATCATTTGCCAAACGGTTTTTCTCTCCCGGCTTACTATGATCGCCAGACATTTCTCGATGCTCTTGCCTTGCGTTTTCCACACGAACGTGAAGGCATAGAAAAGTTTTACAGCGAACTTGATGATGTTTTTGATATTCTGAGTTCACTACCCGCCGGTTCGCTTGAGGATCTCGTCCATCTTGCCACCATAGGTGTATCTTTTCCTGCTAAAGCCATTGCACTTGCGATAAAGACCTTTCGTTCAATGGGTAAAACGGCCAGGAGGTATATCCGTGATGAGGAGCTTCTTCGATTTATTGATATAGAAGCTTATGCCTGGGCTGTTCAGGACGCAGTTGCAACGCCGCTGGTCAATGCAGGCATCTGTCTTGCGGATCGGCATTACGGCGGCATCAACTACCCTGTAGGGGGTTCTGGCGCAATTCCAAAAGCGTTATGTCAAGGCATTGAAAAGTTTGGAGGTCGAATCTGCTATCAATCCGAGGTTACCTCTATTCTTCTTGAACATGGAGAAGCTCGAGGAGTCAGGCTTGCTGATGGCAATGAGTATTATGCAAAAGCAGTCATAAGCAATGCCACCGTATGGGATACATTCAACCGTCTGATCACCGATTCTCGCTACAGTGTGGATGAAAACAGATTTTTGAGAGCACCAAGCTGGTTTCAACTCTATCTTGGTGTGGATGCCTCCGTCATTCCCGAAGATTTTTATGTTCATCACATTCTTGTCGATAACTGGGATGACTACAATAAACCTGGCGGAACCATTTATTTGTCAGTCCCGACTATGCTTGATCCATCTCTGGCTCCTCAAGGCAAGCATATTGTGCATGCCTTTGTTACCGCCGAGGCCGACCAATGGCAACAGTACGACAGGGAAAATGGTGCATACCGTAACACAAAAGAAGCGTTAGCAGCAAGTATACTCTCCCGTACAGAAAGAATTCTGCCTGGATTGTCAAATGCAATCGAACTGAAAGTACTTGCCACGCCATTGACCCATCAGCGCTATCTTAACCGTTACAAAGGAAGCTACGGGCCGCTTTTGAAACCAGGCCAGTATATTCTTCAAAAACCACAGAATACGACCGCTATAAAAAATCTTTTTGCGGCAGGAGACAGCACCTTTCCCGGACAGGGAGTTATCGCTGTTACCTATTCAGGAATCTCATGCGCATCCTATATTGCACGACAATTTGGAAAGCCGCTTGATGAGTTGCTCTAACGTTCCGCCTTAGCTTGCAGCAAGCAGCATATCAATCTCCCTGAAAGGAAGATCGGTAAGTTCGGCAAGAATTTTCTTGGTGACGTAGCTTTTGAAAATATAGGTTCCTCGTCTCAGACTATGGTTTTTCCAGAGAATATCCGAAATAGTCTCATGCGAGGTAAGTTTCAGCAAAAAGGGGAGCAAGGTATTGGTAAGAGCGAAAGAGGCTGTTTTTGCTACAGCGGAAGGAATATTTGGAACGCAGTAATGCGTAACACCATGCTTGACATAAATCGGATTGGTATGCGAGGTGTGACGGCTGGTTGCAAAGCAGGCCCCTTGATCAATGGAGACATCAATAATGACCGAACCGGGCTTCATGGATTTTACTACCTGTTCACTGACTAACGGTTTGTTTATTTTCTGCCTTGGGCTTAACGCGCCGATCAAGACATCCGACATCTTTGCAAGTTCCGCAATGTAATGATCGTTGGCTATTGCGGTGACAAGATGACGGTTGAAAAAGGCTTCGAATCTTCTCAGCCGGTTAATCTCCTTGTCGATGACTGTTACCTGTGCCCCAAGTCCAAGTGCGTCCTGCGCAGCAAAAAGCCCTACGGTTCCAGCGCCGATAATAGTGACATGGGCAGGCGGAACTCCAGCTATTCCTCCAAGGAGGATTCCGCTGCCACCATAACCGGTTTCAAGGTACTTAGCTGCTGTCTGGATGGCAAGCGAACCGGCTATTTCACTCAGCGTTCTTACTATTGGCAGTTCACCATCCCTTGTTTCAATAAATTCAAATCCTAATGCAGTGATATTTTTTTCAAGCAAAGCTTTTATCAACTGAGGCGTGATTGTTCCCAGATGCAGGGCGGAAATAAGCATCTGGCCCGGCATAAAAAGCGGAAGTTCATCAGGTTGAGGGGGAGAGACTTTAACAATAACGTTGGATTGCTCGTACAACTCTTCTGGACTTTCAGCAATTGTTGCCCCAGCTTCTGCGTATGCGGTATCAGTAAAGTTGCAGAAATCACCGGCAGATCGCTCAACAGTAACTTTAATTCCCTGCTCTATAAGTATTTGAACTCCTGGAGGTGAAAGAGCCACACGCCTCTCATCCTGAGCCCGCTCTTTCGGTATACCAAGAACAATATGCATGGTTTTCTCAGGTCTGATCAACCAGCGTTCAAGGGTTTTTGCGCCAAGCTCAAACTCAATACTTTCAATCTCAGAAGAATACCCCATCAGGAGTTCATGGTTGGTGTGTTTGCCCTGTGCAAAAAAAGGGAAAAACTACTTTACAGATATTTTTACCGACTCAATAACCGGATTTTTATTCGCTCCGCAATCCGCCGTACCCTTGAAGACACCTTTCGCACCTTCAGTAATAATTGATACCGGATACTGAAGGAAAGGGAATGTTTCCATAAACGTTGTTGTCGCCAGAAGCGATCCATAAGCCAATCCACTTCCTATTTTTCCAAGAGAATCACCAGGGCTCACGGTGCCATTTTTTACCCGCGAGAAAAGATTTGATACACCATCAGGCAGTTTGTTGACCACATTATATCCAATAGTCTGCGCATAGGTGATAAATCCCGGAACATTCAAGCCTAAAACAAGTCGCCTGACATATTCAGCCCTTGAAAGCACCCGAAGCGTCCCCTCCTTGACAATGATACTACGGCACGCCAGTCGTCCGCCCTCCTTGAAAAGCTTGTCTGAAAGAAAAGCCTTCTCCTCTTCACTTGGCGCCGAAAGGCACTCACTCCCTTCCTTGACATACACAAAACAACTCTGACAAATAGCGTTTCCGCCGCAAACACAGCCTACATGGCTCTTATGGTTCTGTGCAACCTTCAGAAGCAAATCACCGACCTTTGCTTCGCAAGGTTTATCGTTAATAGAGATGATCATGGGTTTATGCAATTAGAGGTGAATGTAATTAAACCAAATCATTGAACTCTTCTTTACAAAATATAAAAAAATTACCAGCAGCTTCAATCAAACCTTGCTCTCCTCTTTCAAAGAACAAGGTTTGACCTACCAGCATCTTCTTCCCATCACCAACCGCACTATGCAGCTCTATGTTTTCTCGCTTGCTGCATATCTTGTTCTGGACCTCTGGAGCAGAGGGCTGAGAGTTGAAACGGAGTGCATGTCCCCGAATTATCCTTGCCGTTCTGATGCTGCTTCTCTGAATATGACGGTACAAAAGCATTGAAAACCAACTGCAGGGCATCCCCAATACCACTGATGATATCTGAGATGATCAGCCACAGATCAAAATCTCTTCCCGCCTGCATACGCATGGTATCAGGAAGCTTGACCACCGACTCCCAGCCCATTGTTGCGGCATATTCAGTCAATTGCAGAGGATTAGTTTCAAAAACCTGTTTGAGCTCCTCAACTAACGATACGACCTTTAGAGTACCCTCTTTTTCAACAGTGGTCATGCAAGCCATTCTTGTTCCTTCCTTGACCAGCTTATCAGAAAGAATGGCTTTTTCCTCTGCACTGAGCGGTGAAAGCAGCTCTCCGCCTTCAAGAACCTTGACGTAACATGTCTGACATATAGTGTTTCCACCGCAGAAATAACCAATATGTTCCTGGTTTCCGCGAGCAATATCAAGCAACCTCTCACCCTTCTTTGCTTCATAGAGGTGGTTATTTATAGAGATGTTCATAATCCGATAGTTTATAATTTATAAGACTAATTTTGTCCGCTTATTATGAACAGCAAAATTGTTGCAAAAGTTGCGATGTATAGTCAATAATGTTTCCTACCCGAAGCACCTTTCTCTCTTTCTTTCTCAGTACTTTTTTTTCATTCCCCAATAATTTTAATCAGCACCCTCTTTTTTCTCATACCATCAAACTCACCATAAAAAATCTGTTCCCATGGACCGAAATGCAGTTTTCCTTTTGTTACCGCTATAACGACCTCCCGACCCATGATCTGACGTTTATGATGCGCATCGCCATTATCCTCACCAGTCATGTTGTGGCGGTATCGGCTGATAGGCTCATGTGGCGCAAGTTCTTCAAGCCATCGCTTATAGTCCTGCTTCAGTCCGGATTCATCATCGTTGATAAAGACCGATGCTGTAATGTGCATCGCATTGACCAGGCAGAGCCCTTCCTGAATGCTGCTTTCCCTGAGCGCATACTCGACTTCACCGGTAATATTCACAAAATCCATTCTTGCAGGCACCTGCATCCAGAGTTCCTTGTGGTATGATTTCATCGGATTATAGAGAAATGGTTGTTCAATGATGACCCTCAGAGAAGTAAAGAAAATATTATTAAAGGCCATAATCTGAAGTATTATTCGGAGTAATTGGAGCGTATCATCAAATAAACATTTGTTGGGAGGTGATAAATGTTCTATTGAGGCGGGAAGCAAAAAAAATCTGTCACTGATCGATTTATTTTTACACATCGGACAACTTTTGTCCCAGTAGAGTGAATAGATTGTAGATTAAGATGATTGAAATCTTAATATTCGGGGTAAATGTTCAAACTATTCTTAAGCTGTTGATTTGGTTTATTATATCTTTTGTTACCCCCAAGATACTTGGTTTAATTGTCAGAAGGTTTTAGTGCTACGTCTTTTCTCAATGAGGTTTATGCCAGGGAAATACCAATTTCAACCATATTGCCTATGCTTTCCCCTAAAACGCAAAACACGAGTTCTTCTTTTGAGGATGCTGAAGCCTTACCGCTCAAGAAGTGTCTTGCAAAAACTCGTATCACTGAAAAACAATTACATCAGGCTGGGCGAAATGTCTTCGATCACTGTTCTATAGTGGGAGAGATTGCAAAGGAACTCTTGTCGCGAATGCCTTCATTTTTGCGATCATCTCTTTTCCCTGATGCTTCCGAACTTGTTGCTGCTCTTCATGATATTGGTAAAGTCAGCCCTACTTTTCAGGAAAAGATATACCGTGGCATAGATGGCTATGTTCCAAATTCATTAGATAGTCTTGCACATATCAATCCTGGTCTTGAGAGGAACTGGGGCTATCATGCAGGTATAAGCATGGCTGCTGCACAGTACTTGAAAACAGGAAAACATATTCCTCAAATTATTGGCCAGCATCACGGTTACTCACCCGAATTGAATGGGCTTGTGGCAGAAGACAAGGTTTTTGGAGGTACACTTTGGCAGGCAAGGCGGACTGAACTTGTACACAATCTCAAAGCTGCAATGGGGTTGAAGTATCCTGTAATCGCGAACCCATTGCAGGCAAAAGCTATTGCGGGGCTAACCACAGTAGCGGACTGGATCGGATCTGGCCCAAGCTTTGATAATCCAGACGAATGTTGGCAACCACTCATCAAGAAAGCAGTTGATGCGGCAGGGTTTGTGACACCGGAACTTATCAAAGGTCTTGCATTCAGTAAAATATTTGGTTTTGAACCGCGAAGTATTCAGGATTTGCTCATTCAGCAAGCAAATAAACCTGGCACTTATATTCTTGAAGCTCCCATGGGCATCGGCAAAACTGAAGCTGCGCTTTATGCCGCATATTCCATCATGGCTTCTGGGGGGGCGACAGGCTTATACTTTGCTTTGCCTACCCAGCTAACCTCAAACAGGATTCACGACCGGGTCAATGATTTTTTGGAAAAAATATTGTCGATTGAATGCATCCATCGTCGGGCGCTTTTGCTTCACAGCAATGCATGGTTGAAAGAGATCGAGATGGGCGAAGATGGCGGTCCGGGGGGCGGCTGGTTCCATTCAGGCAAGCGGGGTATTCTTGCTCCATTTGCTGTCGGTACAATTGATCAGGCATTGATGGCTGTGATGAATGTCAAACACGGCTTTGTCAGAGCCTTCGGACTTGCAGGAAAAGTAGTCATTCTTGACGAGGTACACTCTTATGATGCTTATACGGGTACCATTCTGGATAAACTTGTTGAAACCCTTCGTGCCCTACAGTGTACCGTTATCATCCTTAGCGCCACATTGACCAGAGAGAAACGTGAACAACTTTTAAAACAAGAGGTTTACAATGAATCATATCCGCTCATCACCGTCAGCAGGGATTTTAAAGCTTCCCCAATAGAAAAACCTGTTACAGTTCCTGATAAAATCAACATCACTATCCAATCATTTTTAAATCCCGACACGGCCTTGAATGAGGCTCTAAAGCGGGCTGAAGAAGGGCAGCAGGTACTCTGGATAGAGAATACCGTTGCTGAGGCACAAAGTACATACAGTATACTTGCAGCTCGTGCTGATGGTCTTAATATTGAGTGCGGTCTTTTGCATTCCCGTTTTTTGAAAAGTGATCGTGGCCGCAATGAGGATTACTGGGTAACCCGGTATGGGAAGGGTAATGGCGAACTGCGCCGTCAAAGCGGTAGAATACTTGTCGGCACACAGGTACTTGAGCAGTCATTGGATATTGATGCAGATTTTCTGGTAACCAAGATTTGTCCGACAGATATGCTTCTCCAAAGAATCGGCCGGTTATGGCGGCACAGTGATACTGTTCGACCGGATGGATCTCAATGCGAAGTATGGATTATAAAACCAGAAATCACTAATGCTCAGGCACACCCGGAAAAAGAATTCGGCCCGACAGCAAAAGTCTATAGTCCTTATGTGTTGCTGCGCACCCTTGAGGTATGGAGCAACATTACTGAGTTGGTGCTGCCTGACCAGATACGGAGCTTGATTGAGGCTACCTACCGCGAAAAAGAGGAGGGCCCACTTATGCGAAACCATAAAGATTTCCTCAAAAAAAGGCAGGAGATGCTTGAACGGTTAGCCTTGGGAGGTATATCAGTTGGTACCAGAACCCTGCCTGAAAGCAAAGCAAGTACTCGATACAGCGACCAGGAGAGTGTTGAGGTATTGCTTTTGCAATCTTATCGCCTTGAACCAGACAGGAATGGCACAACGGTGAAACTCCTCGATGGAAATGAACTTTTTCTGCCGTTAAAATCTTCCCAAAAATGCAAAAAGCAGCAACGAGTGTTAGCCGCCTCTCTTGTGCAACAAACCCTGCAAGTTGCCGACTACCTTGCACCGGAAGCACAGCCGCTTAAAAATATTGGTTGGCTCAAGGGCTATTTCTACCTCGGGGATCGGGAGTATGACGAAAGTCTTCTTCGAGTAGCCATTGTCAGTAAGGATGGTGAACTTAAAGGCCTTGGCGGCCAAGACCCTTCAGTGAAATATCGACTCAGTTACAATCAAAGACTTGGATATTGTTCCCCAAAAAAATAAACCAGCATTAGAACTGATATGACCCTTGAAAATCGATTCAATCTGATTGACGAGCCATGGATACCTGTTATTGACAAAGGGCGATTAAGCCTGAGGCAGGTATTCAGTAAAACCGACAATCGAGGCCTCGGCGGCAACCCTTTACAGAAATTAGCCTTGACAAAGCTTTTGCTCGCTATTGCACAGGCCGCATTTACTCCAGAAGACGACGATGATCTGGAAAGTATCGAGACTTCTGAACTTGCCAAAAAGTGTCTTGAGTACCTTGAAACATGGTACGACAGATTTTGGCTCTATGGCGAAAAACCGTTTCTGCAAATGCCAGTCATAAACAGCCTCATAGAACGAAGAAAACGACATGATCTTAATACTGCCACCAACAAGGCGGGTCAGCGGAATGCCGAAGCAAGCGCACTACCCAAATCATTAGGGATGGGATTCTATCCGGACCTTCCTGCAGACAACAATACCATACTCACTCAGTATCAGGTACCAAAAGTTTTGTCCGATGCTGACAAGGCATTATTCATTGTCTCACTCATGAACTTTGCTTTGGGAGGAAAGCGCACCGAAAAAAACCTTGATACATTAACTGATGGATATACCGGTAAAACAGGATCTGCAAAAGCAGCTCCAAGTATTGGAAATTATACCGGGTATCTCCACTCTATGCTTGTTGGTGAAACCCTCATCGACACCATTCTCCTGAATCTCCTGTCACACGATCGGATAACGGAAAACGCATACTGGACGACGGAACTGGGAACTGCTCCATGGGAAGAAATGCCGACAGGGGAAGATTGTTCCATAGCCAGAAAGCTGAAAAGTTCCTATATGGCAACGCTCATCTCAATATCTCGCTTTGTGTTGCTTGAGGGAGATGGCATCTATTACATCGAGGGCTTGCAATATCCGAGCCACAAAGAGGGATGGCGTGAACCAAGCATGGCAGTAAATGCACATGGCGCAACTCCAAAAATCAAGTGGATTAATACAAACAAGCGCCCCTGGCGGGAACTGCCCGCCTTGCTTGCATTTATGAGTGCAAGTGGCGTGCAAGGTTATGATTGCCAGTTCATCCGGTACGGTCTTGTGCATTTCCGCAGCAGGTATAAACGGATTGGTGTCTGGTCGGGAGGCCTTAAGGTAAGCACAAACGCAGGTGATCAATCGGTCAAGCAAGATGATGATTTTGTTGAATCGCTTATTTTTCTTGATTGTGCCATTCTCGGGGAGTTATGGTACCATCAACTGCAGGTAGAAATGGACGCACTCGACCAATTGTCCAAGACGGTTTGGGCTGCAACAAACGGTTATTTTAAGACACAGAACATGACCGATACCAACTTGGCAGGGCATGCATCAACCCTGTTTTGGGAACTCTGTGAACGTCGTTTCCAGGATCTGGTTGACGCATGCGCCCCCCCGCATGATATCGTAAGAGTAAGAAAAATATTAGCGCAGTCAGCCAAAAAAGCCTACGACACTTTTTGCCCCAAAGAGAGTGCCCGGCAGATTGATGCATGGGCAAAAAACCGGCCAAATCTCATCAATTATCTCAACACGGAAAATAAACAGCCATGAATAATGAAGCCGGAACGAAAATCAGCAGGTCGCAGGCATTTGTGCAATCCATCATTGCCTTGATTGCAAAGAACAAAGGTGTTGCTGCAGCTCTAAAGCGGGCCGACAACCCTGCAACTGAATACCAGTGTTGGGAATATCTGGCTGCATTCAACATTGATCTGGAAAAGCCATGGGAACGTCTGCCATTTGCCACAATTGCAGCAGCAATTGCTAAGGAAAAAAGTGCTCACAATGGTAGTGAGGGAATCGGCAAGGCTATTGCCAAATGTTATGACGATGGTAGTCAAAGCGATCAGGCAAAAGCAAAATTGCGTCGTCTGGTTGCCTGTGATTCAGTCGAAGAGGCCTGCAGAATTCTTCGTCCTCTTTTCAGCCTGATTGCATCAAGAGGGAACTCATCAATAGACTATGCCCGTCTACTCGAGCAACTGCTGAAATTCCATTGGGAGAGCGAAAGAATAAAAAGCCAGTGGGCACAGGAGTTCTATCATCAAAGTTCATCATCGGCAAAACTGGAGGCGGCATGATAGCAAGCATACTCAGACTTGGACCTAAAGATATCAAAACCCTGCGTGTCACTGATGACTACTCGTTGCACAAGGTTGTTTTCAGCTTGTTTGAAGACCGGAGAAGTGAAGCTGAGAAAAACGCAAGCGTTCCAAGCGGCTTTCTCTATGCCGATAAAGGAGGAGACCACCATGGGCGGTTGATACTCTTGCTTTCAGACAGGGAACCTCGTAAACCAGAGCACGGAGTTCTGGAATCAAAATCGGTTGGTGATAAATTTCTGACCTTTGATCGTTATCGCTTTGAGGTGATTATCAATCCCACCAAACGTGACAACAAAAGTCGTAAAATTATAGCCCTTCGAGATCGTGAAGAGATAGCAAGCTGGTTTGTCGACAAAGCACCGGCTTCATGGGGGTTCACTGTTCATTCTTCGACACTCCAGGTCAAAAGTCTACAGGTCAAACAATTCGTCAAAGAAAATCACAGTGTTACACATGGTGGAGCGGAGATATCCGGCGAACTTGAAGTGGTTGACCGCCCTCAGTTCATAAAAAGTTTTCAGCAAGGTATCGGACGTGGACGTGCTTTCGGTTTTGGGCTGCTTCAGTTAGCCCCATCAAAAGTTTTAATCAACAACTAATCACCTAATCATCATGAGCAGCTCCAATCCTTTCAGAAATACCCGCATTGAATACCACATTCTGCAGTCCTTCCCTGTCACCTGTCTGAACCGTGATGATGTAGGTGCACCAAAAACCGCAATCGTTGGGGGTAACACCCGTGCCCGTGTCAGCTCTCAATGTTGGAAACGCCAGGTACGACTGGCCATGCAGGATTTTGATGTCAAGCTCGGCATCCGCACGAAAAAGATAGCTGATTTCATTGTTAAAGCCTGCCTTGAAAGAGGTGCCTCAGAAGAACAGGGAACCGAATGCGGCAAAGTTATTTCGGATGCATTCAGCAAAGATACCCTTTTCTTTTTCAGTGAATCCGAAGCACAAGCTTTTGCAGACTATGCTCAGGAAAAAAGTTTTGTCGGCGCAAAACTCAACGATAAGGAACTCCAGAAAGTAGCCAAGAAAACCCTTAACCCAGCTATTGATGGACTGGACATTGCCCTTTTCGGTCGCATGGTTGCACAAGCAAATGAGCTTGATATCGAGGCTGCGGCTTCTTTCTCTCACGCCATCTCAACGCATAAAGTCAGTAACGAGGTGGAGTTTTTTACAGCTCTTGATGACCTCAGTGAAGAGCAGGGATCTGCTCACATGGGAAGCCTCGAGTTCAACTCGGCAACCTATTATCGTTATATCAGCCTTGATCTTGGACAACTTTGGTACTCACTCTCTGGAGAAGGACTCGAAAAAGCAATTGAGGTGTTTACAAAAGCTCTTTTTGTTGCTGTACCAAGTGCGCGTCAAACCACCCAGTCAGGGGCTTCTCCCTGGGAGTTTGCAAAAATCTTTATCCGCAAAGGGCAGAGATTACAAGTACCATTTGAGACAGCGGTTAAAGCAAAAGATGGTGGATATCTGCAACCAAGCATAACAGCTCTTTCTGACTATCTGACAAAAAAAGAAGCATTAGCAGGTTCATTATTCGGAAAGCAACGGGATTTTACCTTCGGAGAAGATGCAAGTTTCAGTATCGACACTCTAATCGAAGAATTGGTAAAATATGTAGCGGAGGTTCAATGAGTAACGCCTATCTTTTACTATGGCTTGAAGCGCCATTGCAGTCGTGGGGTGCCGACTCAAGATTCGGGCGAAGAGGAACCCTCAATTTCCCGACAAAATCAGGTGTTCTTGGCTTGCTATGTTGTGCCCTCGGTGCTGGCGGAGAGCAGAAAGAACTGTTGCTGGAAATGGGGTCACTCCATCAGACGGTACTCTCCTACCGCAGATCAAAAGAGAGGGAAGCCTTGTTGCGAGATTTTCAAATGGTTGGGAGTGGCTATGACGACAAAAATCCTTGGGAAACTCTTCTGATTCCCAAAAAAAGTGATGGTAAGCCGGCTGTTGGTGGTGGTTCAAAAATAACCTACCGGTACTACCTTCAGGATGCCGCTTTTGCTGCTATTGTGGAAGTGCCAACCAATAAATCGGCCATCTTTGCCGAAGCTCTGGTGAATCCCTGCTGGGATATCTATTTCGGACGAAAATGCTGTGCTCCTACAGATTGGATTTATCGTGGATCCTTTGCAACTGAATCTTCCGCAATTGAAAAGTCAAAGGAAATTGCAAAAGATAAAAAGTTGCTGGAGGATTTCAGAGTTTTGGATGGAGAACATAAGGGCGAAACCATTATTCTGAACGATGTACCAATCCAATTTGGTGAAAACAAGGTGTACAGGGAACGCAGGGTAACAATAATTACCATGGGCGACAATGTCTGAAATACCGGAAAAAGAGAGCGCTGCTCAACGGTTGTTGATAAAAATTACCCGCGACACATTGCCGCAAGTCAAAGATAAATATCCGTTTATCTACCTGGAACGAGGCAGGCTGGAAATTGATGATAGCAGCATCAAATGGATAGACTGCGATGGTAATGTCGTCAGGTTACCCGTCGCTATGCTCAATTGTTTGCTTCTTGGTCCAGGTACTACCGTTACCCATGAGGCCGTGAAAGTTATGGCGGCATCAAATTGCGGGTTATGCTGGGTTGGCGAAGACAGCCTTATTTTTTATGCAGCCGGGCAAACACCAACCAGTGACACCAGGAATTTTCGGCAACAAATGCTGCTCTCGGCTGATCCAGATAAATCATTGAAGGTTGCAACACGTATGTTTAAACGCAGGTTCCCGGGAGAAAAGCTGGAAAACAAAACCCTTCATCAATTGATGGGAATGGAGGGGTTACGCGTTCGTCAACTCTATGAGAAAAAAGCAATAGAGTACAAAGTTGGTTGGAAAGGGCGTCAATTTACCCCAGGTAAGTTTGAGATGGGAGATGTTACCAATAGAATCCTGACATCAGCCAATGCGGCACTCTACGCTATTATTTGCTCTGCAGTCCACAGTATGGGATATTCACCGCATATTGGTTTTATACACTCCGGCAGTCCATTGCCCTTTGTTTATGATATGGCAGATTTATACAAAGAAGAACTTTCGATTGATCTTGCTTTTTCATTGACGGCCCCAATGGCAGGTTTTTACGACAGGCATAAGACTGCTACTGAGTTTCGCCGGAGAGTGATCGACATGGATTTGCTTGCCTGTATAGGGCCGGATATTGAAGAAATGCTCGGGAGGCAATGATGCTTGTTGTAATCGCCAATGACCTACCACCTGCTGTGCGTGGACGAATGAAACTCTGGTTTGTCGAGCCTCGGGCCAACATGTTTGTTTCCGGCATCAAGGATTCTGTAGCCAAAAAAGTTGTTGAATACTTGTACAAACATTGTCCATCAGAATCCGGATTGATGGTTTTCAAGAGTAGCAATACTTCTCCAGGATATGAGATCTATGGAATGGGCGACACTCGAAGGGATTTGATTGAGATATCAGGAATGCAGCTGGTAATTGAGAAGAATTCTGTACCTATTCAACCATCAAAAACGTCCAAAGAATCCTGAGAGCCCAGTAAATTCCAGCGTCTTCCCCATGCACGTGGGGGTGTTTCCAATCACGGGAGATGGCTATGATGCAACCGACAGTCTTCCCCATGCACGTGGGGGTGTTTCCGAGTTCCGCCCTGTGTCACTCTGTCGAGGATGGTCTTCCCCATGCACGTGGGGGTGTTTCCATGAAGGATGTCAACTGAAGTCTTATCTCGATGTCTTCCCCATGCACGTGGGGGTGTTTCCAGGC
>CAIPYV010000127.1 GCA_903869365.1 uncultured Chlorobiaceae bacterium | reverse complement strand
CGAAGTCAGAACCCAGGTTACTGCATGGGAAGAAGAAAGGAACAATAAAAAGGCTACAATCAACTGGCGTTTTACTACCGATAAGGCGAGAATCAAACTTTTACATCTTTATCCGTCAATTGAAGCATGACTATACACTAGAAGTGATGTCGCGGAAACGGAACCCCCGTTTAAACCGAACACAGCTGTAATCACCTGGTCAATGTTTGTCTGGTTGCCAACTTCCGCCTCAAGCCGGAAATTATCCATTGCCATACCGACGGCACCCGTCACATTAATACCTCCTGAGATTAGCTGGGCTCCTGCTGATGTGTTGATATTATCAAACCACGTTGCACCGCAATTGCCACTAATATAGGGGTTGGCAGCGTATGCCGGAGCTGTGAGCATACCGGCAGTAAGTACTGCACAAAAAATGGAAAGACTTTTTTTCATGGGGGTTCCTTGCGTTTACTGTTTTGCAAAAATAAACTCTTGCACACAGCTTGTAATATAAGCACTCTTCTCTGCTTATCTAAAGGGAATAAATCCCGACGCTGGAGAACGCCGGGGGGAGTGTAATGAGGGAGATTTTCAGCTTATCAGATGTGCTTCGCAGGCTTCTCCATTTTCAAGGGCGTCAAGGATTTCATCGATTTTGTCCTCTCCATCAATCTCCCCGTACCAGAAATTTTCAGGATAAATGACAACAACAGGCCCTTTTTCGCAGATGTTGAGGCAGCCTGTTGCTGAGACAGCTACATCGGTCATGCCACGGTCAGAGAGTTCGCTTTCAAGATAGGGAATAAGACTGAGCGACTCTTTTTTGTGACAGATGCCCTGGGGTGTTCCCTGGGCACGGAAACTTGCGCAGACGAAAATGTGATGTTTTGGTTTGTCCATGATGGTGGTTTGTAAATGTTATAATTACTGATTGTTTATAATTATTCAGCCGCAGCCCCCTCCTGTGCCGGAACAGCTTGATCCGCAGGCATGGATTTGACTGCTTTTCATGAGATGTTTCAGATCCTGACCATTAAAGACTCCGTGGACAGCTTCCTCAATGACTCCTTCAAGAACCATGACCTCTATGCCTTTTGCTTTCATGACTTTGGTCGGAGAGTCTCCGGCACCATTGACGAGCAATGCCCGGCAATCGTTCAGAGAGTCGGCGAGGGCTTCCCAGCGTTGTTGACCTCCGCCAGCTGGTGGTGCTGTTCGGGCATCAACCAGCATACACTCGCTGGTTTCAGGGTTCATACCATAAATCAGAAAGCGTTCTGCTTCGCCGAGGTGCTGGTTGATCAGGACACCTTCCATACTGCTTACAGCAATGTAGGGGCGCTTTTCCAAAGGATTTTTCGGTAACGCCGCTGCCTCTGCGAGCTTTTTCATCATCTCTTCGTTGTTGAGTTCACCGATAATGCCGACTGCATCAGCACGGCACCTGGCACAGTGCTTCATTTGCGGCAGGTACTCGCTGGTGGCGGTCTGAATTGCTGCCACCATTTCAAGTGATGGCTCCTCAATGTTTTCAAAGACAGTCTCTGTTGTGCTGTAATAGGGCAGACAGTTCAGAATATCGGCTCCAAGCTCAGCTACTTTTGATGCAACAGCTATCACATGGGTGTCGTTGACACCTGGAATAATAATCGAGTTCACCTTAGCTGTTATGCCTGCTTCCTTGAGCTTTTTAAGTGATTCCAGCTGGTTGGCTATGAGCACCCTGGCCGCCTCGACATCGCGGTACATTTTCTTATTATATCTGACCCAGGCATAGACCTCGGCACCGATTGCCGGGTCGATGGCGTTAATGGTAATGGTGACGTGACTTACCTTCAGTTCTGCAAGTTCATCAATATAGGGCAGCAACTCCAGCCCGTTGGTCGCAAGGCAGAGCAGCATCTCGGGATATTTTGCCCTTACCAGCCGGAGCGTCTCCATGGTTTCCTCCGGGTTGGCAAAAGGGTCTCCAGGTCCGGCAATACCGACAACGGCAATGTTCGGAGAGAGCACTAACGCCTGATCAAGATAGTGCAGCGCCTGAAGCGGCGAGAGTATCCTGCTCGTTACGCCTGGACGGTTTTCGTTCATGCAGTCGAACTTCCGGTTGCAGTAGTTGCACTGGATGTTGCATTTCGGTGCAACAGGGAGGTGTATGCGGCCGAATGTATGGCGGGACGCATCGTTGAAACAGGGGTGGTTTTCTATTTTCAGTGACATGGTTTCCTCCCTTTACATGTAAGTGTAGCCGATTGATGAAGCATTCTGCCGCTGTTCGATCACGGTGTTGACAATCCGGTCAAACAGTTCCTGGGTGCCTCGGTAACCCAGGTGGTGCATTCTCTGGCCTCCGAATCGGTCGTGAATCGGGAAGCCGAGCCTGAGCAGTGGAATATTGTTTTTTCTTGACATGGTGTACCCTTTACTGTTGCCGATAAGAAAATCAGGTTTCAGTAACTTTGCTTCATCTTCGATATCGACAAAGTCAACGCCTTCACGCACCTTGATACCAAGTTCTTCCATGTCTGGAATCAGCTCCTTGATGCTTTTTTTCAGAAGGCCGCTTTTTCCTCCTGAAGCACAGAGGACAGGGGTTATGCCGATTTCGCTGAGAAATGCGGTCATACCGATCACCAGATCTTCTTCGCCGTAGATGATGACCTTCTGTTCGAAAACATATTTATGTCCATCAGCATAAGCGTCAATCAGACGGCGACGTTCATCGTTATATTTTTCAGGCCTCTCTTGTTGCGTGAGCGTTTCAAGCAGCGTAAAAAACTTGTCACTCTCTTTGATGCCGATGGGCAGTGCATAATGATATCTCGGTACACCGAATGCCTCTTCGAGATAGCCGGCAGCTGATTTCGAGGCTTCAAGGGTTGAGCCGAATTCGATACTTGCTATGGCACTGCCAGCCATGGCAATTGCGCTTGCCGGAGTGCCGCCGGGAGGGATACGATGGTATTCCCCCCATGGACCGCCGTCCATCGTCTGCGAATAGTCGGGCAGAAGCATATAGGGTATCTTGAAATCTTCAAGAATCTCCTTGAGGTATCTGATGTCAGCCGGCGATACCATGTTCGGAAAAATGTTGATCAGCTTCTCCCGACTTCCTTTTTCAGCCAGAGTTTTCACAGTAGCCCGGACAGCGGCATGAAAACCGTCGATATGGCTGCCCATATAGCTTGGAGTAGAAGCATGAATCATGATAGGCATCGGGGAGCCGTTTTTGAACTCCTGTTTATACTCCCTGATGATCATGGGCACATCATCCCCTATGGTCTCGCTCAGGCAAGTGGTCGCTATGCCGATAACTTCCGGCTTATACTGCTTGCTGACGTTTTTCAGTCCGATTTTCAGGTTATGACTGCCGCCGAATACAGCGGTTTCTTCGTGGAAGTTCGATGAAGCGATATCTATAGGCTCCTTGTAATGGCTGATCAGGTAGCGGCGTATATAGGTCGCGCACCCTTGGGATCCGTGCAGGAAAGGCACGCAGTTCTCTATGCCCCTGAAGGCAAGGCAAGCCCCAAGTGGGTTGCAGAGTTTGCAGGCGTTCTGTGTTGCTGTTTTTGCGTGCTTCATATCTTGACTCCTTTTCTTGGAGCGAACTGCCATACCGGGCTCATGACCGATTGATAGACCTCCAGTGCAAAATTGTACATACCGACAAATCCGGCGAGAGGAATTTTCCTCTCATGGTTATGATCACAGAATCCAATACCGAGCTTGAAGGCGATCGGTCGTTCTTTAACACCGCCGATAAGCAGGTCAGCCTCTTTTTCAAGGATAAATTTCGAAAGCTCTACGGGGTTTGAATCATCCACAATCACGGTGCCTTCATCGCACATCTCCTTGAGTCTTGCATAATCATCCTTGTTACCGGTCTGTGACCCGGCTAACACTACCGACATACCGATGGAGCGGAGTGCCTTGATAAGTGAAAATGTTTTAAATGCACCGCCGACATAAATTGCAGCTTTCTTGCCGGTCAGTGCTTTTTTGAATTTCTGCAGTGAAGGATAAAGCTCTTTTACCTCCTCACTGACCACCTGTTTTGCGGCTTCCATAATATCGGTGCGCTCAGGAAAGTGTTTTGCAACATCATAGAGCGATTTTGACATATCCTCAATACCGAAGTAAGATACGCGGATATAGGGGATACCGTATTTCTGTTCCATCTCTTTGGCAAGCCAGGTCATGGAACCGGAGCACTGTACAACATTGAGCGATGCTCCGTGTGCGCGCCTTACCGCATCGATTCGTCCATCACCGGTCAGGGTCGAAACAACTTCAATACCCATTTTCTCGTAGTACTTCCTGATAATCCAGGCCTCGCCGGCAAGGTTGAATTCGCCAAGGATATTGATGCTGTATTTACTGATATTCTCGGTTGATCCCGTACCGATAAGCTTCATCAGGGCATGGCATGCTGCTTTGTAGCCATCTTTTTTGGTGCCTTTGAACCCTTCGGAATGGACGGGGAGTACTGGAATACCTGTCTCTTTCGCGACTTTTCTGCAGACAGCTTCAATATCGTCCCCGATAAGCCCGACAATGCAGGTCGAATAGATAAAGGCAGCTTTTGGTTTATACTGCTCAATCAGTTCAATGAGTGAATGGTAGAGCTTTTTTTCACCACCGTAAATCACGTCCATTTCCTGCAGGTCTGTTGAAAAACTCAACCGGTGCAACTCAGGTCCTGAGGAGACAGCCCCCCGGATGTCCCACGTATAGGCGGCACACCCGATAGGACCATGGACAAGATGAAGAGCATCAGCTACTGGATAGAGTACCACCCGGGAGCCGCAAAAGACGCAGGCGCGCTGGCTTACAGATCCTGACAGGCTGGAAGTGTCGCAGGAAATATCAAGCTGCTCAACACCAGTTTTCTTTTCAAAGATCTGCTTCTGTCTACCTTCGAGAATAGTGATCTGTTCCATAGCTTCAACCCCGTTAATAATTGTTGTACTCTCCTTACTTTTACATAACCAGTTCAAACTTCTCTTCAAGCGCATCGCGATCCTGGCGGTCCATAAGGGCGCTGAGAATCTTTTCAACCAGCCTCAAGCTGCCGCTGTACCCGACATTCGGGAAGTAGCTGTGGCCGATGCGGTCAAGAATCGGGAAGCCGAACCTGATAAACGGAACATCCTCGTCGCGGGCCATATACTTTCCATACGTGTTCCCGATCAGGAGGTCAACAGGATCATTCTTCATCCACTGGTGCAACAGAAACATATCAGCCTGAAGCCCGTTGCGGAAGTTTGTTTCAGGTGACCTTTGGTCAAGAAGTTGTCGCATCTGCTTTTCAAAACGCTGACCAGGAGTACCGCTGACGATATGAACTGGTTTCATGTTCAAATCAAGCAGAAACTCGGTGAGCGGGAGAAGCTGATCCGGATCTCCGAAGAGCGCCACTCTCTTACCATAGAAATACTGTTCCATGTCGGCCATCACATCCACAAGTCTTCCTCTCTCCTCGGTAATCTCATCAGGCACACTCACGTTGGCAACCTCGCTCATCTTCATAATGAACCGGTCAGTTGCCGTCAGGCCGATCGGGATGTCAAGCGTTTCGAAGCCGACCTTGCACTTTTTTTCCAGCGCGATTGCTGCCGGTTCCGCGCTTATGGAACCAAGGGCAAGCGAAAAGAGGCTGTCGCCAGTGCTCTGCAGTTCCGACACCGTTGTGCCGCCCTTCGGATAAAAGACATGCTTTCCGGTCTGGGGTGCATCAAGGACATCCGACGTGTCAGGGAAGAGCACAATCTTTATACCAAGCTTTTTTGAAAGCAGCTTGATTTCGCGCATGTCCGAAGGCTCCATCCATCCGGCAATGATGTTAATCTGGTTTTTCTTTGCACCGGTTGAAACAGCAAACTGTTCAGCTATGCCGGTGAGCATATTGGAGTAACCAGTCACATGCGATCCGATAAAGCTTGGCGTGCTGGCAAAAATAACATGCTTTCCTTCAGGAATTTTGCCGTCATCTCTTGCTTTTCTGGTAATCTGCTGCAAGTCATCACCGATGGTTTCGGACAGACATGTCGAGTGTACCGCAATGATGTCCGGCTCATAGACCGAAAAGATGGTCTCGATGGCCGCAAGCAGGTTTGCCTGTCCGCCAAAAACCGAAGCTCCCTCGGTAAACGAACTGGTAGCCGCCATAACAGGCTCTTTGTAGTGACGGGTCAGGGTGCTGCGATGATATGAGCAGCAGCCCTGGGAGCCATGGCTGTGAGGAAGACAGCCATGAATGCCGAGCGCTGCATACATGGCTCCGATCGGCTGGCAGGTTTTTGCCGGGTTGATCGTAAGCCCTTCACGCTCTTTAACCTCTTTTGATGTGTGTCGTAATAGCATAATTCAATAGTCTCCGTTTTCCTTCATTACTGTGTAACGTAACTGGCTTCGAGTCCTTTACTTTTTCCGTTTGTGGCTGCCGCTTTCTGCCAAGGTGCCTTGATCAGTTTCCATACAGGGTTATTGACCATGCGATCGATATCTTTGTAGAAGTTCACCGCACCTTCAAAGCCTGTGTATGGACCGCCGTAGTCGTAGCTGTGGAGCTGTTTCAATGGAATTCCCATCTTCTGTACGACATATTTCTCCTTGATGCCGGCGCAGAAAATATCCGGTTTATAGATCTCGATCAGCTTTTCAGACTCATAATGGCTCAGGTCATCAACGACGAGTGACTTCTTGGTCATCTGCTTCATCATTCCCGAGTAACCGTTGATTTCAAGCCCCTTCTCTTTCAATGCCTCAAGTTCGGCCTCGGTTTTTCTTGGATTGTAAAGCTCCGGATCGGGAAGCACTTTCAGCTCCTCAATGTTTTTGCTGTCAGCATCGACTTTGATCTTTGGCAGCACATCACGACCCTCATAGTCATCACGGTGTGCAAACTCATAACCCGCAGCAACCGTTGTCATGCCAAGTTCGCTGAAGAGATCCTGGTAGTGATGGGCACGTGAGCCTCCAACAAAAAGCATGGCTGTCTTGCCGGTTGTTCTTGGCAGTATCTCCTCAATAATTGCCTTGACCCTCGGCATCTCTTCGGCAATGACCTCTTCAACCTTCGCCTTCAACTCTTCATCTCCAAAGTACTCTGCAATTTTGCGCAGTGATTTGGCTGTCGATTCTGCACCCACAAAGTTCACCTTCATCCAGGGTATGCCATACTTCGTTTCCATCATGTCACCCATATAGTTGATCGAACGGTGACAGAGTATCACGTTAAGATCAGCAGTATGGGCATTTTCAATCTGGCTGACCGTCGAGTTGCCGCTGAAAGAGGAGACCAGAGTAATGCCTACCTTGTCAAAAATGCGCTCAATCTCGAATGCGTCACCTCCAATGTTGTACTCGCCAAGCAAGTTGAGCTTGAACTTGCCTTCACTCGGAGTGTTGTTACGACCCACCATGTGCTTGAAGACACCGTTGTTGGCAATGTGGTGTCCTGCAGACTGACTGACGCCCCTGTACCCTTCACAGCTGAATCCAAACACGTTGCAGTCGCCAAACTTCTCGCGCATCTCTTTTGATGCAGCATGAACGTCATCACCGATCAGACCAACCGGACAGGTCGAAAAAATAGCGATGGACTTCGGATGAAAGAGGTCATAAGCCTCCTGGATCGCTATTTTAAGCTTCTTTTCACCGCCGAAGACAACGTTCTCCTCCTGCATGTCCGTTGAAAAACAGTAGGGTATGTAGTTGGCATCCATCAAAGACTCGGTCCGTGTCTGGTTACGCCGGGTCAACCAGGCGTAGAAACTGCAGCCGATAGGGCCGTGCACGATGTTGACGATGTCTCGTGTCGGCCCAAGCACAACACCTTTGCAGCCGGCATAAGAGCAGCCGCGCTGTGTGATGATGCCGGGAACAGTCCGTACGTTCGCCTGAACTTCAGGAATAATCTCCGGGTCATTGACGATAATCGACTTGGCACGTTTTTTTGCGACCTTGCTCGGATACCGTTGTATGAGCTCCTCCCTTACCTGCAAAGGATCTGGATAAATTTTGTTCGCCTCCATGTAACTCTCTCCGTTTACACCTTGAAAATTGATATGCTTAATTCAGTGCCGCCTGATCCTTTTCGCCGGTTCTCACTCTTATGGTTTCGAGAATCGGTGTTACAAATATTTTTCCGTCACCGGGTTTTCCTGTCTGGTTTGTTTTGATAATGGTGTCGATGGCTGTTTTGCATAACTCTTCAGGCACAACAACCGTGACAATTCTTTTTGAAACCAGCCTTGGTGCACCGCCGAGCTGCGCGATTGCCTCCGGGTGTCCGGCAGCCGCACCATTGAGAATGTCGAAATGAACCTGACCCTTACCTCGGCCCATAACCCTGCCTGTGGCGGTAAAGGCTGGAATTCCTGCATCGATGAGCGCCTGCTTGGTTTCGTTTACCTTGTTGATCCGGATGACTGCAATAATTTCTTTCATGTTAGGCCTCCTTTGCGGCTGCGAGTGTCGGTTCGGTTTCTTTTTCACCGGAACTGATGGTATAGACCTCTTCAACGGCGGAAATAAAGATCTTGCCGTCACCGAATTTTCCATCTGTACCTGATTTTGCATTATCCAGGATGGCCCTTACAACAAAATCCTTATCGCTATCTTGAACCACAACGAAGAGCATCTCTTTCGGGATTTCATCATAGACCACGTCGCCTACGCGAAGTCCGCGCTGTTTGCCGCGTCCGACCACCGGGATTTTGGTGACAGCAGGGTAGCCGGCATCAAGCAGTCCCTGCATGACTTCGTAAACTTTTTCCGGTCTGACGATTGTTCTGATCATTAACATGTGTGTGTACTCCGTTTTTTTTAGTTAGCGATACCAAATTCAATGAGAAGTGCTTCAAGCTCTTCGATTTCAAGGGGCTTCGGGATGACGAACATCTTGTTTTCGTCAATTTTCTTAGCAAGAGCTCTGTATTCATCGGCCTGCTCGTGAGATGGATCGTACTCGATAACGGTTTTACGGTTGATCTCAGCACGCTGAACAAAGTTGTTGCGGGGCACAAAATGGATCATCTGCGTACCGATCTTTTTGGCAAGCTCCTCAATCATCTGGCGCTCGTTATCAACATTACGGCTGTTGCAGATAAGCCCGCCAAGACGTACCCCACCGGTATCGGCATATTTCAGAATACCTTTACAGATGTTGTTAGCTGCGTACATCGCCATCATTTCGCCCGAACAGACGATGTAGATCTCTTCAGCTTTGCCATCACGTATCGGCATGGCGAATCCACCGCACACAACGTCACCAAGAACATCGTAGAACACATAATCGAGATCCCATTCATCATCAAAAGCTCCAAGCTGCTCGAGCAGGTTTACAGAGGTGATGATACCGCGACCTGCGCAGCCTACACCTGGTTCAGGACCGCCGGACTCTGTGCAGCGGGTGTTTCTGTATCCTCCTTTGATGATATCTTCAAGTTCAACCTCTTCACCCTCCTCACGCAGCGTGTCCAGAACGGTTTTCTGCTGCAGACCGCCAAGAAGCAGGCGGGTAGAGTCAGCTTTCGGGTCGCAGCCGATAACCATTATTTTCTTGCCCATTTCTGCAAGACCAGCAACTGTGTTCTGTGTCGTGGTTGACTTGCCGATACCACCTTTTCCGTAAATAGCAACTTTTCTCATTTTCGTACTTTTTTAGGTTAGCGATGTCTTTCTCGTCAGATATTCAGGGATAATGATTATTCGTCCTGAATATTTATGTCTTTAATAAGCAACATGCGTGCCAAAGTCAGCTTTTTTCTGACATGGAGATGGATAAAAGAAAAGAGAGGGCTGTCAAACCCGCATAGCAGAAGGATTTCAGATAATCAAAAAGATTTCATTACACGAATATCATGCGTAACTATCTTATTTGACGTCGATTATCACTCTTGAAATTTTCTACAAATTAGTAGGATGATGAGGAAAAATACATTTATGTATCTAATTGGCGTTTATTTTACAGGAGGCCAAGTCATACCTGTGCTCGATGCCTCCTATGCGTTGTTCTTGACGCAAATCAAAACAGCAGAGTGCCTGTATCCTTTATTTTATTGCAAAAAAATGTATTCTGTCATGGTATACAGAAAAGATGATCAGTATTAAACCTACAAATATGTAGGATCAAAGAGTGATTGAACAACCATTGAACCAAAATCCATAGAATCATGCAGACACGGCAGCTTGGAAATACAGATATGCATATTACTCCCATTGGCTTCGGAAGTTGGGCCATCGGAGGCAGCAACTGGGCGTATGGCTGGGGTGCTCAGGATGACGGCGATGCTGTCGGAGCAATTGATCGGGCTCTTGAGCTTGGCATAAACTGGATTGATACGGCAGCAGTTTATGGACTCGGTCATTCAGAGGAACTTGTCGGAAAGGCTGTGGCCGGCTTACAAAAGAAGCCCTTTATTTTTACCAAATGTGCCCTGGCTTGGGATGAAGGGAGACAGATCAGCAACTCTCTCAAGGCTGACTCTATCAAGCGTGAATGTGAAGGGAGTCTGAAGAGGCTGGGTGTTGATGCAATCGATCTCTACCAGATACACTGGCCGAACCCTGACGTCGATATTGAAGAGGGCTGGCAGGAGATGGCATCCCTGCAGGAGCAAGGTCTTGTGCGGCATATCGGAGTATCGAATTTCAATGTCGAACACTTGCGCCGTATCATGCCGATAGCACCTATCGCATCCCTCCAGCCTCCCTATTCAATGTTGCGCCCTGCGATTGAAAAAGAGATTCTACCCTTCTGCATGGAGCATAACATCGGTGTCATTGTCTACTCTCCAATGCTTTCGGGAATGCTGACCGGTGCAATGACGCATGAACGTGTTGCAAATTTTCCCAAGGATGACTGGCGCAGGGGGAACAAGGAGTTTCAGGAGCCTCGCCTCTCAGCAAATATTGAGCTGGTTGAGCTGCTTAAAGTTATCGGATCACCCTATGGCCATTCAGCAGGAGAAGTAGCCATTGCCTGGACCCTGCGTCATCCGGCAGTTACAGGAGCAATAGTCGGAGGCCGCACTGCCGCCCAGGTGGAGGGTATCATTGGCGCGGGTGAATTCAGACTCAGCCAGGAAGAGATCGCTCGGATTGATCAATATATTGCTGGCATGCCGAAATAAACCTTGTTATTATTACAATATTGAACAGAAGGAGAGACGCACCGCAAACAACAATAGAGAGGAGAATAATACTATGACGACATTGCTCGCAATGGCTTTTAAGCAAATGCAGGTGCTCACTCATTAAATCGTTCAAGAAATTACGCTTAGCATGAATCAATGCAAGAACTTCAACTTTGTTTGGTGAGATTTCATAAATTATTCGATAGGAATAAATAAGTAACTCTCTAATATTGTTATCTCCCATCTCAGGAACAATTCTGCCAGCTTCTGGAAAGGAGTTTAGTTTTTCTGACTTTTTGACGATTTCAAAAGTGACTTTCTGCGCGTAAAACCTGGAATCCCTTGCAATGAAATCATAAATTTGCCTTAAGTCGTTTTTTGCCGGTTGTGACCATTTTACCACGCTTGCATCTCTTTTTTTAACTCTTCGGTTGAAATTGACTCCCCATGGTCAATCGCATCTTTACCTTTCTTGATTTTATCAACAACATAGAGTTCATACATGATGTCATCAATGTTTGCTGTCTCCGGCAATTCGGATATTACCCTGATAGCCTCTTGCTTCAAATTTTCCATGTAAGTATATCCGCTTTTCTGAACTTGTCTCATAGTATATAATTTCTTGCAGCAATCTTCTGTGAGACCATTATTACACCTAGTATACGAATTTTAATCAAAATTCCTTTAGCCTGCCTGCGGGAAACGGTATATTATTTTCTGTTAACTCTCTCGATGAAGCTTGGATAAAGTAACTCAGTTTTGCGCTTGAAATGTCAAGCGATGCGATTTTTGTCGGCGATGAAAAAGAGCATAGGGTGAAGGTCGCTGACTTTTATATGTGCAAGTATGCTGTGACGGTCAAGGAATATTTGCAATTTGCACAGGAAACGACTACTCATTATCCAGAATGGATGGAAGAAGGAAGTGAATATAATGTAAAAACAGGAGGCAACGACTATTATAAGAAATTAGGGGATGCCTTGACTGATGATAATCATCCTGTTGTTGGTGTTTCCTGGGATGATGCTGTTGCCTATTGCAAGTGGCGGTCATCAAAAACAGGGAAGAAGTTCCGGTTACCCACAGAATGGGAGTGGGAATATGCCGCAGCAGGCAAGGAAAAGCGTGAATACCCTTGGCCAACAGAGAAGGGTGAACCAACCTCAAAATTGCTCAACTATAATAGCAATGTAGGCACAACAACACCAGTCGGCAGCTATCCCGACGGAGCCACACCTGAAGGGTTGTACGATATGGCCGGTAATGTATTGGAGTGGACTGATAGTTGGTATGATGAAAAAACTCGTTCGTCCCGTGTGCTTCGTGGCGGGGGCTGGGGCAGCTCTGCCGGGCGCTGTCGGTCGGCGTATCGGGGCGACGGCACCCCCGGCCACCGGTTCAACCGTGTTGGCTTCCGCCTGGTTTTCGTCCCGTAGTCAGTTGGCAGCTCATTCCGGCTTTGCTTTTGAGCGAGAGAGCAGTACCAACATTTTGGTGAGCGGCAGTGAGGGACGAGCGCCGCACGCCAAAATGTTCTGGTAACAAACGACAACAGAAACGACCACCTCAGGTGGTCCGATTTTTATTTTTTAATAGTTAGTATTTTTGAGGTATTTTTACACTATTTATCATTAAATTACTGCACCCATTTTTGCAGCAATGTCTGAAGGGTCGTCATCATGACGGGTTTTGAGATGAAGTCATTCATGCCGGCTTTCAGGCAGTTGTTATGGTCTTCTTTCGTTGCATTTGCAGTCATGGCAATGATAGGGATGTTCGGGTTTATTCTTCCTGTTGCCTGTTTTCTGATCTCTTTTGTAGCTTCAAGTCCTCCCATGAGGGGCATTTGCAAATCCATGATCACCAGAGCATAGGTGTTTTGCTGAAGGGCATCAAGCGCTTCGAAACCATTGGCGGCAATATCTACCGTGCACCCAAGTTTGTTGAGCATGGCCTTAGCTACTCGCTGATTGACACTGTTGTCTTCAACAAGCAGAATGCGGTTATTTATTGGTAATGCATTCTCGATTGATTGTTGAGAGCCAGACAGTTCTTTTTCCGATGGTGAAACTCTCTCTTGCATGGCGGTGAATGCTTTCGGTAGGTTGCTGTTTTCTTGTGGCTTTATGAATGCAAGGATAAACCAGAACTCAGAGCCTTCATGTTCAACGCTGCAGAGATTGAGTGTTCCCCCCATAAACTCAATAAGTTGCTTTGCGATAGCCAGGCCGAGTCCGGTACCACCGGCTTTACGGGTAGCTGAAGAGTCCAACTGGGTAAATTGCTGTAAAATAAGTTCTTTTTTCCCTTCAGGTATGCCTATTCCAGAGTCCTTGACAGAGATGCAGAGCGTGATATCATCCGAGGTTTCAGAGAGATGTCTGATGCTGACAACAATTTCCCCCTTTTCGGAAAATTTGATGGCATTCTCAACAAGGTTGATCAGCACTTTCAAAAGAAAAGCAGGATACCCTAAAAGAGGTGTCGGAATTGAGTTCGGAATGGCGAACGTTAACAGCAGCCTTTTTTTCAGGGCTTCATCAAGCAGGAGTGAAGAGATATCATCAAAAAGTCTTCGGATATCAAAGATTGATTGTTCACTATCGAGTTTTCCTGATACGTTTTTACTGAATTCAAGAATGTTGTTGAGCAACTGATGAAGTTGCTGTGTACTCATTTGTATGGTATCGGTATAAGTTTTCTGTTCGCTGTTGAGTGAAGTGGAGCAAAGAAGATCCGTCATGCCGATGACCGCGTGCAGGGGTGTTATGATTTCATGGGAAAGGTTGGCTAAGAATTCGCTTTTTGCCCGGTTTGCTGTTTCAGCCTCTTTTCTTGCCTGTGTCAGGTTTTTAATAAGAATTTGCTGGATCTGTTCTTTTTCTTCGACATTTTTTTTCTGTACCGAAAGTTGGCTGTTCAACATTCGGAAATCTTCAAGGGCATCTTCTATTTGCTTCTTCTGCTCTTTTTCGGTTTTCTGAAGTTCTCTGAGATCGTTGTTCAGGAGTGAGATGATGGTATAGAGATCGTGCAGAGGATTATCAGGTGATACACCATTCAGCTTTTCGTCAAACGTAAAGGATTCATTGAAAAGAATGTGTCCGCATAGTGTTGCAAATTGATCGATTTCCTGTTGTGAAAGAACAATCTTGCGGTCACGCTCAACTCTGTCAAGGTTCGGCCCTGTGTTTATCTTGACGAAAGCGTCCTGTACGGTCGGCACAAAGATGAAGAGTTGCTTTACATAGGATGCGAAGAGGCGCAGCATTGTTTTTAACAGGAGGGATGCGCCACAGATGTAGGTGATGGAAGGACGGCAGTTGTAGGTGCTGTTAAGGCGGTTCAGCGAATTGGCGTAAAGGATTCTGGTGCTGAACGGTGCGTTGATAACCTCATTATAATCAGCAATCCTGATATATTCGCAATTCGTGAGCACACCGCTTTGAAACATTTTTTCAAGGATATCGATTGCTCTTTTTGCGCTTTCAGGTTGAATATTCCCTCCGAGAAAGGTTATAAACAGTTTCTGGGGGATAATACCGTTTTTGTAGAACACTCCTGTTTTACTGTCCTTGAATTGCCATTCCGGATTAAAATCAATCATTTCAAGAGAAACGGACTCTCTTTTTCCGTTATTGTCAGGAGTGAGGTTTCGTGCATTGTTGTTGAAGGCGCCCATAGCTCTATGCTTCGGAAGTTTGAGTATGAATCAACTATGAATCACATCTTGCTGCGACTAATATTGGGGCGGTATTCTCAGGAACTCAATATGATCAGTTAAATAAAATGCAAAAAAATTAGCTTTTTTACGAAAGTAAAGTTTTCATCCGCTCTCAGGGTTCAGTCCGTTATGGACGGAATTTTCTGTAGTCGATATCGAATTTTTTTATTCGAAGCCCCATAATTCTGTCAGAAAGACCTAATTGTATTGCGGCCCTCGACATGTTTCCTTTCGTGCGTTTCAGCGCTTCCATGATCATCTCTTTTTCAATGGCATCCAGCTTCTGCTGCAGTGAGCCGGTATAGGGGGTTCCGCTCGATTCAGCAGTCTGCAGTGTCGGCGGGAGGTGATAACCGTGAATAACGTTGTCTTCGCTCAGAATGACTGCCCGTTCCATACAGTTCTGAAGTTCCCGGACGTTGCCCGGCCAGTGATATCGCATGAGCATATCAATCGTTGTTGTTGAGATACGCCGGATACCTTTATGGTTGGCAGCATTGTATTTTTCTACAAAATAATCTGCAAGAAGGAGAATATCGGTTTTGCGTTCTCGCAGTGGAGGGACGGTAATGGGAAAAATATTCAACCGGTAATAGAGATCTTCCCTAAAAAGCCCTTCCTTTATTAATTCTTCGAGATTGCGGTTTGTTGCGGCAATAATTCTTACGTCAACTTTAATGGTTTTTGATCCTCCTACTCGTTCAAACTCCTTTTCCTGAATGATTCTGAGCAGTTTTGCCTGGACTGGAAGAGTGAGTTCGCCAACTTCATCAAGAAAGATTGTTCCCTTATCAGCAAGCTCAAATCTTCCTTGACGGGTAGCTGATGCTCCGGTGAAAGCACCTTTTTCATGGCCGAAGAGCTCGCTTTCAACAATGCTTTCCGGCAGTGCTGCGCAGTTGAATTTAATGAAGGTGTTGTCGGATCTGTGGCTTTTAAAATGAATGGCGCTGGCAACCAACTCCTTTCCAACGCCGCTTTCTCCAAGTATCAAGGTTGTGGCATTGGTTTTGGCAATCTTATCAATCATTTTAAAGAGCGAAATCATCGGTTTTGCGTTACCGATAATGTTTGCAGGACGTTCTTCTTCAGAAATGGTCTCTTCATTGTGTTCATCCGTATAGCGCTTCTGCTTTGACTGCTTATCAGCTGTTTTGTTGTCCAGAGGGGTTTTAGTGCTTTCTTCGTGTGCAAGCTGTCGGAGGCGTACAGCCTGTGAAATCATGGCAGCTATGATGGAGAGTTGGTCGACATAGTGCTGCAGCGTATCTCTCTGCCCCTTGTCAGATTTGTTTTTTTTACCATGTTCATCTCCTGTTACCGGTTCAAGCTGACGATCCGCACTGAGGGTGCCGATGATTTCTGTACCGGCCTTGATTGGAATACAGATAAAACAAAGACCCTCTTTTTTTGACTTTGATCGTGAGCGTGTTCGATCAAGAAAGAGCGGCTCGTTGTTAATGCTCGGGACAATAACCGTTTTACCGGTTTTAACGACCTGTCCGATAATACCTTCACCGATACGGTAACGGCCCCTTTCCTTTTCTTCGGTGGTAAGGCCGAATGATTCGTTGATGACAATCTCTCGGGTATCGCGGTTAAGAATCGTAATCATCCCTCTGAGCATGTTCATGTGTTCGGACATGATGAACAGAACAAGTCTCAAGACCTTGTTGATATCATCTTCATTGGTGATGGTTCTACTGACTTCGGCAAGCAGACTGATACTGCTATGATCCTCTTCCTGGGGTATAAGCATGATACTTGCGGTCTGATTAATCACTGTTTGACTAAAAGGGTGGTATAGATGCTTTCAAGTTCTTCCGGTTGCAGGGCTCTTTTCTTTTCAGTGGCTGTCTTGCGGACTATTTCAAGGAGATGGCCAGCTTCGCTTCGTGAGAGTATAATTCCCCTGTTGGAAAAAAAATACTGTAAGGAAGCACTGCCCGAGTGTTTTCCGATAACAAGCTCTTGTTTGCTGCGTCCCACCTGATCAGGAAGAAATGGTTGATAGGAGAGAGGATTTTTCAGCAGAGCCGCACAGTGGATACCTGATTCATGCTGAAATGCCGATTTTCCAACCACCGCTTTCTGATCCTGAATAACTCTTCCTGACGCTTTACTTACAGCTTCACAGAGATGCGAAAGCTGCCGGGTATCAAGACGTGACTCGTATTTTCCCGATAATGTTAATGCTATGGCAAGCTCTTCGAGTGCGGCATTTCCTGCCCGTTCGCCAAGTCCGGTTACCGATACGCTGACTGCTTTGCACCCTGCTTCAAGAGCGGTATATGCATTGGCGGTTGCCATGCCGAGATCATTATGGGCGTGAAATTCAAGAGCTGCATAACTTACTGATTTCAGTTCGCTTATAAGAGTCAGGATTGATGTCGGTGTCGCTATGCCGACGGTATCAGCAATGCGGATTCTGTCGGCACCGCACGCTTCGGCATCAAGAACAAAACTCTTCAACATCTCAAACTCTGCCCTTGTAGCATCCTGTGCCCCGACGCTGACAAAGCTGAAATATTTTTTCGCTTTCGGAATGAGCTCCTGTAATTGTTGCTGTACCCATGCGTAATCTTTTTCCATAAGCTGCAGGTAGAGTGCGGAGACAGGAAAGCTGATGTGAAGCGCTTCAGTGCCGCATATACGGGCATCTTCAATGTCCTGCCATTTTGCTCTGGCCCAGCTGGTCAGACGGACTGGAAGATTGAGAGAAGCAATTTTTCTGATCGTGTTGCGTTCCTCATCACTGATTGCAGGGTAACCGATTTCAAGTTCGTTGACTCCGACATCAGCAAGAAGACAGGCAATTTGAGTTTTTTCTTCAGCGCTGAACACAACGCCGGGCGCCTGCTCTCCATCCCTCAGGGTTGTATCTATTATCCAGGGCTTTATGCCGGAATGGGAAGAAGTCTGGCTTTCTGTGAGCATAAGGGGGCTATTTTATCAGTCTGAAAACGTGCTCTTGGTGTTTATTGATTACTTTTATTTAAGAATCGTGCGGCTTATACCTAAATAAGTAAGGATTTTTAATCGAATAATAATAAAAAATCAGACATTTTCGTACTAATATCTATTATTTTAAAGATAAATGTTTTTTATGTACTGGTTTTGCTGCACATCAAACGGGTATAGTCGCGTTCAAGTGAAGGATGGTGGGTTTGATGGCCAGGGTCAGGAGTTAAGTACTCCTAAGAAGGGAAGTTCCCGGTAATGTTCGTTATAGTCGATACCGTAACCGACAATGAAGGTATCGGGCACCATAAAGCCCGTATACGTTATGTCTACGGGATGTTTCCGGGCTTCAGGTTTGTCGAGCAGCGTGCAGATGCCGAGTGAAGCTGGTTTCATGGTTAAAAGCTCGGCTGTGATCTGCTGCATGGTAAGTCCTGTATCGATAATATCTTCAACGATAAGGAGATGTCGATCCGTAATGGTCAGGTTGTGTTTAATGGAGACAGAGCCTGATGAAGTCTTTTCTGAACCGTAACTTGATGCATGAACAAAATCTATGCAGCAGGGAATTGTTATCGTGCGCAGAAGATCAGCGGCAAAGATAAAAGCCCCCTTAAGAACAGCAATAAGGAGAAGCGGGCATTCAGGGGTAACCAGAGCAAAATCATTTGCTATTGCCTTACCGATCTCACTGACCCGTTTTTCAATTGCGCCTGCAGAAAAGAGCGGCGTAATGGTATTGCTGGTATATGGTTCGCTCATCTGATCTGCGGAGTATATGGTTAATTGCTCTGGTTGCCGCTATAACGCTCAATTTCATGCAGATAGAGCTGTTTGTGAACGGTGCTGAGCGATGATGCAATAAATGAGTTTTGTGCAAGCTGTATAATATCGTTGCGATCAAGCTGAAGGGCGTTTGCGGCTTCGAGATAGTTTTCGTTGACATACCCTCCGAAATAGGCAGGATCGTCCGAATTGATGGTGATGCACACTCCTTTCTGAAGCATTGCTTTCAGGTTGTGTTGCTTCATGGTCTCAAAAACTTTGAGTCTGACATTAGAGAGGGGGCAAACGGTGAGCGGAATTTGCTTTTGTACAAGTTCAGCAACCAGCTCTTCATCTTCCATGCAGTGAACCCCATGATCAATACGGGTGACGTGCAGCGTCTCAAGGGTTTTCCTCACAGAGGCGGCACTGCCCTCTTCACCGGCATGGGCAACCGTAAAAAATCCTTCATGGTGTGCTTTTTTAAAAAGGGTGCTGAACTTTTCCGGCGGATTGCCCCGTTCTGAAGAGTCAAGACCAATGCCGGCAATCCATTGTTTCCATGCAAGGGCCTTCTCAAATATCTCCAATCCTTCTTTTTCGCTCAGATGGCGGAGAATACACATAATGAGCTTTGTCGAAATATGAAGTGAGCTGTTTGCCTCAACAACCGCTCGTTCAATGCCGCGGATAACGGTTTCAAAGGCAATACCTCGATTCGTATGGCTCTGGGGGTCAAAAAAAATCTCTGCATGGCGGACATGTTGTGACGCGGCCTTTGTGAGGTAGGCAATGGTCAGGTCGTAAAAATCCTCCTCAGTTATCAAAACAGCTGTTGCCTGATAATATATATCAAGGAATGATTGCAGGTCATTGAATTGATATGCTTTTCGAGCGGTTTCAGCATCTGGAAAGGGAAGTGAAACCCCGTTCCGTTTTCCCAAGGTAATCATCAATTCTGGTTCAAGTGTCCCCTCGATGTGGAGGTGTAATTCCGCTTTTGGAATACCTGCAATAAAACCGGCAAGCGAGTTCATACAAAGAAATGGTTGCAATGTTCAGGAATAAAAATGGTATACCCTGCTTCCATATTTTACTACCAATAATGTATGCAAATCTCGGCAGTATGAATAATTCTATGCTGAGATGCATGGAGTTGCTCTCTCCGAGGTGCATAAAAAAGAAATAGAGTAAAAACAAGGAGAATAAACGTGGTGTAAGGTGTTTTGTGGCAACTTTTTACTATGTTGTTACCAGAACCCGCCTGAATCGGGCAAATCATACGCTTCTGCTTTCTTATTCACTCTTCTCAAAGAGGCGTTTTTTCATTTTGACATTTGAATCATCGTGAGTTTTCAGCTTAAGCACAGAATGTGTTGCTTATTTTTTGCTGAAGCATTCTGATGTTATTAACTTCTTAAAAATAGAGAGACAATAGAATCCTAACATAAATGATTGAATGTAGTGGCAAGACAGCGTTTTAACCGAAAATCAAAAACCCCGCCCAGGAAGAACACAAGACCGTCTGTATCGCATACTGGTGAGCGGGTGAAACCGAATGATCATATTCTGATTAACGAGTTTCTTTTCAGGCGTGGCGAAAGTTCTCTTGCTGCCGAAATTGTGACATTTTTCTCTGATCATGAAGGTGCGCGCTTAAGGTCTCTGGATTTGGCTATTGCCCTTGGTTATACTGAATCAAAGCAGCTGCCTGGTTTCTGGTATGTGCTGCACAAACTGCAGGAAGAAGGAGCCGTTGACAAGGATTCTGATCGCTGTTACGGGCTGTCGGTCATTGAGGCCACGACCTATGAAGATCATCTTGTGCATGCCAAACCATTTCCTCTTCCAGGCAAGGAACATTACAAGGTTTCCAAAACTTATACCGGCCATATCTCCACCCATCCTAACGGATATGGTTTTGTTGATGTTGAAGGTTTCGATGACGATATCTTCATCAAAGCCGGAGATTTGAATTTTTCTATTCACGGCGACGAAGTTGAAGTGCTTGTTGCAAAGGTGCCGGATACCTATGCGTCGAAATCCACTCCCCATCAGCGGTGCGAAGGTGTGGTGAAGAGCGTTATATCACGTGCAATTACAACCATTATCGGTACACTTGCCAAGGCAAACCGCAAGTTTGTGCTTAAACCGGATAACAGGAAGATTCTTCCTGAAATTATTGTCCCGATCAGAAATTCCGCCAAAGCAAGTGATGGGCAGAAAGTACTTGTTGGAGAGCTTGATTTCAGCAAGGAAGGGATTATTCAGGGAAAGGTTCTCGAAATCCTTGGCAAAGCGGGTGACTCTGCGGTTGAAGTGAGCGCGATAGCAAGAAGTCGCGGGATCGACGAAACCTTTGATGCCAAACTCCTTGACTTTGCAGCATCTATCCGTGAGGGTATAACTGATGAGGATCTTAAAGACCGACTTGATATTCGGAAGAAAACGGTTTTTACTATCGATCCTGTCGATGCAAAGGATTTTGATGATGCTCTTTCAATTGAGTCTCTTGAAGACGGGCTCTATTCAATAGGGGTTCATATCGCCGATGTATCGCATTATGTACCGGAAAACTCTCCTCTTGATCGTGAGGCATTGAAAAGAGCGACCTCGGTCTATCTTGTCGACCGGGTTATTCCCATGTTGCCTGCCAGGCTTTCAGAACAGGTGTGCAGTCTCAATCCCGGTGTTGACCGAATGGCGTTTTCTGTGTTTTTTACCATGACTGCCGATGGTGAAGTTCGCAAGCATGAGTTTCATAAAACGGTCATTCACTCCAAACGCCGCTTTGCCTACGAAGATGTGGAGGAGATTCTGAAGCAGGGTAAAGGCGATTATGTTGCAGAGCTTCAGTTGCTGGACCGTCTCAGTGTTATTCTGCGTGAAAAACGATTTAAGCATGGCGGGCTCGATTTTGAAACCGAAGAGGTGCGTTTCAAACTGGGCAATAAAGGCGAACCCCTTGAAGTCATTAAAAAAGAGCGTCTTGGAAGCCATCGTCTCATTGAAGAGTTTATGCTGCTTGCCAATCGCAAGGTGGCCAAATACCTTACCAAAACGTTCAAGGAAAACAAGAAAGAACCCCAACCGGTTATCTATAGGGTTCATGACTTTCCTCAGCAGGAAAAGGTGCTGATTCTTGCCAATTTTGTGAAAAGACTTGGTTTTGATCTCAAACTGAACCGCGGGAAGGAAGGTCCTATTGTTTCAGCGACTGTTCTCCGGCATTTGCTGCAGGAGGTGAAGGGTACCAATGTCGAGTTTCTGGTCAATGAGCTTGTGCTTCGTTCAATGTCAAAGGCCGTGTATACCGGCGACAACGCAGGACATTATGGTCTGGGTTTTGAGCACTACACTCATTTCACCTCTCCGATTCGGCGTTATCCTGATTTGATCGTGCACCGTCTGCTTTTTGAATATGAAGCCCTTCGGAAAAAACGAAAAAAAATATCCGCTGCCCGATTAGCGGAATTAACCGAAAAGATCCGGACAGTCTGTCAGATATCCAACGAACGGGAAAAAAGCGCCGTCGAGGCCGAGCGGGAATCAATCAAGCTCAAGCAGGTAGAATATATGGATTCTCATGTCGGCAAGGTTTATGCGGGTATTATTTCCGGTGCCACCGATTACGGAATCTATGTGCGAATGGTTGATTTTGCCATTGAAGGCATGGTGCACATGCGTAATCTCACTGACGACTATTATGAGTATGATGAAGCCACCTATTCTCTCGTTGGAAAACGGCGCAAGAAACGTCTGCAGATCGGCCAAAGGGTGAAGGTCAAAGTGAACAGTGTGGATTTGCAGCGCCGCACCATCGATCTGGTTCTGGAGTAGACGTTGCTGTTCAGGCCAGGCCGGCAAGAGTCAGAAAATTATGCATAAGTCTCAGACCTGTTACGGTATATTCTGTACGGAGAGCATCAAACTGATGGATCAGGGTGTTGCGCTCCATACGTTTCAGGTCACTGTCGATGGATATCCATTCTGAAAACATGGTATTGGTCATTTCAAAATGGCATTGCAGTCCATAAGCATTTTTTCCGACTTTCACAGCCTGATTTCTGCAGCCTTGTCCCGTGGCAAGAAGTTCCATTCCGGATGATGCAAGTTCAACCGTCTCTCCGTGAAGCTGGAACACCGGAAAACTGTTGTCCAGTCCAGCAAAAAGCGGATCTTCTTTGCCGGAACGGGTAAGTTCTATACGATAAGCGTTATCCTCTCTGTCAACAAATCCGGTCTCCTTGATCTTACATTTCACCACGTTTCCTCCGCCAGCCTTCACCAGCAGCTGCATACCGAGGCAGATACCAAGATAAGGTACTCCTTCCTGCAATGCCCGCTCTATTTGCTGAAGTTGAAGCAGCATGGAAGGGGTTTCATCGTTGGCACTCTGGGGGCCGCCGAGAACAACAAGAGCACTGAACATAGAGGGGTCGGGGAATGACTCTCCAGTCGAAAGATCAAGAGACGTTGATGCAACACCACGTTCAAGAAGCACGGTTTCAAGAAGCCCGGGGCCTTCATGGGTAATGTTTTTAACGATCAGTATTGTTTTTTTCATGAGGCCATTGGCTTTACTGTCGAGCAAGGTTTTGCAGTTCTTGCACAGTTTCTGCATACACAGCTTTAAAGATCTGTATCCATAACTTGTTTTCAGGCCATTTGCCTTGGTGTGAAACCGCGTTAAGGTATCTGGAAAGCACATACATTTTATTGGCGCCGATACTTCCTGTGGAGCCTTTAAGGGTGTGCAGTATCTGGTCATATTGTTTCATATCTTTTCTGACATCAGCATCGGTAAGTTCATCAATCAGTTTGTCAGTATCGGTGATGAACGTCTCGAAAAGACTTGCAATCAATTCCTCACCGCCTATCTCTTTGAGGCTGTTGATGGTTGAAAGGTCTAAAACTTTTTCATGCGCAATACTTTCCCAGAACTTTGCTTCATTTTGTTCCGGTACATAGGGATTTTGGCTGTTCATAGTTTTGTTTCGGTAGGTATGGTTTTTCAGCATCACGGCAATGGCTGATACAAGTTCATCTTTGAATACAGGTTTTCCGAGATGATAGTTCATGCCGGCTTCTTGTAGTTCAAGCGAGCTTTGTTCATCAGTATTGCCAGTCAGGCCTATGATTGGAATAGTGTTGAATGCACAGAATCGAGTGAAATCTTTTCCGCTTCGTATTGCTTTTGCTGCTTCAATGCCGTTCATAACCGGCATTTCCACATCCATCAGTATGAGATCAAAATCATCTTTTTCAAGAGCATTGATAGCTTCTCTTCCATTGATCGCCTGTTCAATATTGCACCCATAATGTTTAAGCACCATACTCATGAATTTTCTGCTTGTCTCATTATCGTCAACAAGGAGAATGCGTTTGCCATCAATAATCTCATTCTGATCGTTGTTGATGAATGCTAATTCCGAAAAAAAGTACTTTTCAATGGTATTTTTGACATCAGTTCTTCTTATTGGTTTTGAAAGCACTTCATTCATGCCGCATTTTTTCCCTCTGACTGCCGCATCAGCTTCCGGCAGTGAGGTTATACCGATGATCGGTACCTGTAGATAATGAAAAGCCAGGGACGGATCAATATCCTGAGCTGAGCGAATAAATTTTACAACATTATCTCCATTCAGTAAGGGCATTTCAAAATCCATAAAAATAAGGTCATACCGATTTTCTGAAAGTAATGCCATAGCCTGCTTGCCGTTTTCAGCCTGATCATACTGGCAGGCCATTTCCGATAAGTATTTTGCAAGAATCAGTCGATTGCTGATTTGATCATCGGTGATAAGGATCCTTTTTTTTCTGAGGATTTTATTCTTTATTTCCTGTGTTTTTTTTGACTCATATATCGGCAAGGTAATGGTGAACTCCGTCCACTCTCCCTCCTTCGAGTTACAGACAATGCTTCCGCCGAATGAATCGATAACTCTTCTGCAGAATGACAAACCAAGGCCGTTTCCCTCTTTCTTATTCGATGTATAGAAGTGTTCAAATATCAGCTCTCTTTTGTTTTTCGATACACCGGGCCCCGTATCCCTGATCCGGATAATGTTAGCCGACGGTATTGAGTCTGATGTTATTGCTATACAGAAGCCGGGATCAGTTTTGTAGTAAAGAGAGTTTTTCAAAAGATTAAAAAGTACGTAGTAAAACAGATCTCGATCACCGAAAAAATCAAAATTCCGGATAGTATTGATGCTCACCAATGTTTTGTCTGCTGGATCGTCGAAGGGAAAACTGTTCACTGCTGCATTAATTGCATCGGAGGCTCTTAGACGGATAAAGCCCTTGGTAGCGACTTCGCCTCCCTGCATGCTGGTCAGGATTGAATCAATGATTTTGTTGGCCCTGTTCAGAATGTTTGAACTCTCTTCAATGACATGATGAATGCTGATCAGGCCGGAATTGGTGATCGAATACGTTTCAGCTCCAATATCGCTACTGGGTTTTTCGGGGAGCTTGGCATGTACCGAAGCTATAGCGTTGGAAATGGCGTTGAGCGGATTTCTCATTTCATGGGCGATGCTGCCGCTCAGGCTTTTCAAAAGAGATATCTTTGATTTTTGAGCACTCTGTTTTCTATGACTGACAATAATACCTCCAATCAGTGCAAAACAATAGGTTGGAATGTACTCCCATTGAAAATAGGTATATGAAACATGCCCATCGAGGTAGAGTACCGCTCCATAAGCTATGGCAAAGCCAACAGCAGAGATGACGCAGATAAGCAGCCAGTCATAAATTAAAAGAATGAGTAAGAGCAAGCCTCCCATTGATGACATTGCCCAGGTCAATGACCACTCGTTTTTAAGCAGCATAAAATAGAAAAAGAAAGGAAGAAGTAATGGTACAGAAAAAACAAAGTATAACGGAAAAAGTGCTTTAATTTTTTTGGCGAGAAATGGATGCAAGAGCCATGGTAGACTTATAACGGCCTCAATACAACGGAGTAAAAGATTTTCATAGGGTTGAGGCAATAACGTTTTCCATACAATATAAAAGAGCGGATATCCTACAGTAGCGAACAATCCTATAATCGGCAGATTTGGTTCAGCCTGCTCTACGATGTCTAAAACTTTTTGATAAAATTTCTGAATGTTTTTTTCAAAAAGCTTCATGATAAATCCTTTGCTTTTTTACAACAATAACACATCTTATCAATTTGTTTCCCTTATGACATAAAACAGTAAGAGACGAAATTCAGTTCTCAACAAACAAAAAGCCTTTTCAAGTAATTTATGGAACTGAGGAAGTAAAATCCTATACCGCAGTCATTCAGTACAGACAAAAACTTACAGATCATTATAAGCAATTGTCAGGATTTCCAGCAGTCAGGGGGCTTTCCTTCTTTCAACCATGGCAACCCATGTCATCGGCAAACTTGAGGAGCACCATACGTTAAGATACACTGCTCAACCAGAACAGCTGAAAATGCTGAAATTTCAAGACGAGAGATACAGCGGATAAGCGTTATTGAACAGAAATGATTTTTTAAGGGAATTTTAATCTTTCGTTAACCATCCTTTAAGGAATCTTAATGTATTCTTAAGAAGAATATATTTCAATGCGTTATCTGTTGGTATTTCACGGTAAAGTCATGCAAGGTTGCAATAAATAGTGACGTTGCTGTGTGTATTCTGTCTTGTGTATAAACAAATGTTAATTATGAGAGTATTGTTGATATTTTTATTCAGATAGCTTGAACTTTTATTATTCTGCCGATTACAGAATTGTGTTGGAATGTTTTGTGTGTTGCAGTTTAGCACTATTCCTGTAGCGGCAGATTATTTTATTGACGATCAGGTTTTTTGGATAAATTCAGCAAATTAATATTAATTATTTATAAATATTGAGAAATTATGAGATCAAGAATTTTAACAATATCATTTATTCTTGTTATGATTGTTTTTAACGGCAATCAGCAAGTCAATGCGGAAGAAACAAATAAAATTCAAGAAAATAATCATCATCTCAGTCATCAAGAGATTGATGTAAAGACAATCATTGATAAAAAGTATAATGTTTCGATAGGTAAGAAAAAATACGAAACAGCAGGCTGTTCCGGGTGTCATGATAATGGTATTTTGGGCGCGCCAAAACCTGGCCAGAAAGAATTATGGACATCACGCATTGTTAAAGGATGGGGAGCGATTGTTAAAAACGCCGTTTCGGGTTTTAATAAGATGCCGCCCAAAGGCGGTAACGAATCAATCAGTGATATCGATATAGAAAATATTGTTGCTTATATGATATCCTGAACGTATCGACTCTGTAGAGTTATACATGTTTTTTATTGCAATTAAAGTGACTATTTATTTAACCCTGTTATTTTCTTCATCATAAAACGGAATATTCTTATGCACGTCAAAAAAATGCGAACTTTTCTAATTTCTATCGGAGCGTTGGCTCCTCTTTTATCTTCAGTGCCACAGGAGGCATCAGCCACACCTGTCTATGCACGTCAAACAGGCTTTTCTTGTGCTGCATGCCATTTCGAACAATTTCCCCTCCTGAATGCTTTTGGCCGTAGTTTTAAAGCTAATGGATATATTGATTCAGGACTTGGAAAACAGGGCAAAATTGAGGATGATAATCTTTCACTTCCATCGACGCTGAATACTTCATTTGTCAGCAAACTCCGCTATCAGAAAACAAATGGCGATGCAAAAACCGTCGATGCCGGGCCAACGAATTATGGTAATATCTCGTTTCCGGATGAGGCTTTTCTTACTATAGGCGGAAGGGTTTCAAAGAATGTTGGTTTTCAGGTAGGACTTTCAGTTGTTCCTGATGATGTGACTTCAGGAAAAATTTTGTCTGACTTTAAAATGCCGATTTCGACAAAACTCGATGACTTCACGCTGAGTGCTATTCCATTTACAACATCTGCACAAGGTCCTGCGTATGGTTTTGAGTTGTTGAATACCGGTGCAGTTGAGTTTGCTCGTGCATTTGAAAATGCAGAAGAGACTTCTGCACAGCAATATTTGGGCACAGCTCATGAAGCTTCAGGCGTCGCTTTAGTTGTTTACCACAAGTATGGTTACATAAATTATACTCCCTATGTTATGAACCAGGGTAATTTTGGAATAAAACAGCCGCTGAATTACATCAGAGCAGTCGTTACGCCGAAAGCAGGCGAGTGGGATCTTGCTGCAGGTGTCCAGATATGGACCGGAGAATCAAAAGTCAAAATAGTGGACAATGCAACGTCTACATTCACGACAAGGGATGAATATGCAAATGCGTGGGCTGTAGATATGCAAGGTCAGGGAAAAATAGGCAACCTTCCGTTAGGCCTCTATGCAACCTATGGCAAAGCAGGAAAAACTGCTGATCCTCTCGATCCCAATACCTACAATCCGAGTACCATTGGGGATAAAAAAGTATGGACGGTCTCTGGTATGCTTGGAGTTATTCCAGATAAGCTTGCCCTCGGTGTTGGATACAGAAAAGCAAATACAGGATCAGAGTTACCAGATTCTGATAATGCTGTGACTCTCGGTCTGGCCTATATGCCGGCCAGAAATATCCAGTTTCAATTGAACCAGAGTTTCTATTCGGGTGATACCCATACGAGTGATGTTGGCAAAAATCTTACAACTCTTGTTCTCTACAGCGCATTTTAATGCATCCTGCATCACCCCTGCTCATCCCATCCAGAGTAAACTTCTTTCTGGGTGGGTTTGGGAGGTTATTTGTCCAGAAATAATGAAATACCGACAATACCCTTCAATCTATCCGGAATAAGACCGAATTCCGTAACATTTTTCCCCCAGAACTTTTCCATACAGTAATAGACTTCATAACTCTTCGACCCGGTATATTTTGGCTTAATAACAAACAGACCGCTTCTGTCTGCAAGACTTAAGAAACTGTACATTTCAAGGGATATTGAATGTGTCACGTTGGGATGATATAACCGACCGAAGAGATAATGTTGACGCAGAGGTGTTGAAAAATTCAGTGCGGATTCCTGAAGCCCTGCAACTATTGGGAGTTGGTTATAAGAAGTTCCAAATTGCATATTCAGACTTTTGAGACGATTGATATACGCATTAAATTCTTCTGATGAATATCCCGAACCATGATAAAGATATTCAGCAGTCAGATTCCAGTCTCCGTAAAACGTGACCTGACCTCCAAGTAAAATGTCGTTGGCCCCCTTTTTTTTCTGTTGTAAAAAAAAAGGGTAAGCAGTTTCAGATGGGTCGAGATATAGATTAGGGTAGTTTGTATTACTCTGAGACGTGTAGAGGTATTCAGCATGGAGTTCGATCGCTTTTCCAATAGCCACTGATGTGTTAAGGCCAGAAGCCCATTGCCCTTGCTGTTCAGCTTTTCCAACAAATGCAAGATCAAATGGATCTATCAGGTTATACCATCTCAAGCCGAATCGGCTGCTGTTTATGAAAGCATTGCTTGAGCTCCAGTTAATCATGGGAAAATAAACCAGATCAAGCTCGCTGTTATTTTTGATATAGGTAAGCTGGAAAAGATCGGCGCCTTTGATTTTGTTCAGGCGGTCTTCAGGGTCCTCAGGATTTTTTAACTGAGTAATCAGATCGGTAGGGCTGTATGAGTAGCCTACCCCCCAGCGAACTTTTTTTCTGCCAACTTGAAACAAAAAAGGACCGCTCGTTGCCTGGTAATACAACTGATTAATATTGACATCGGATAATTTTTTTTCCAAAAATGATGAGTCTTTTCCATCAAGATATTCGTATCCGAGACGTATCTCTGATTCAACTGCACCACCCAATCCCTTAAAGGTGGTGTTGCCGAGAAGAAAGCCCTCGGCACGCGTTTCTGGACGCATGAGTATGTTGGAGGGGTTGAGCAGGGAGTGGCTCAGTGTGCTTTTTTCTCCTTCACCAGTCAGACGCAACGAACCGGAAAGAGGAAAACTGCTTACACTGGATTCATCTTCAGCATGAAGTTGCAAAGAGTATCCGACTGTAAGCAAAAAGAAAACAGCAAAAGATAGGGTGGCTTTTCCAGGCCGCAGCCATCGACCATGGTTGTATTGAAGAGCATCAAGCAAGTAAGATAACATGGCTGTGTTGGTTTCAGTTATGAGCTAATAAATAACCTCACTGTTAAGGGATGGGAGGTTCGATTTAAGAAAAAAACGATCAGGTGATTTTTTGACTTGCACCTTGCTGAAGGTGAGGGTTGTCACATTATCTGAACTCAGATGATCGATAAACTCAATCTTCGTGTTCATCATCTTGCCAGCCATTGGTTGATATGCAGTAAAATATAATGTTTTCATTTTTTTGCCTGATTGCAGATAAACCTCAGCTTTTCTTGGGTAAGATGTTCCTTTTTCTATATAAAGATCAATAATATGGTATGTTGCACTATTTGAACGGGCAATGAGCTTCAGAACCCAGGTTTCGTAGGTCTGCCCTTTTACTGTCAAAGTCTGCTCCCCAACCATAGTCGCATTATAATCCCTTGACCAGTTCAGTCTTGCAACATCTCCGTATGACGCTCCACCAGAAAGCTTCTGGATGGGGGTAATCCTCATGGGGTACTGGGTATTATTGACATAATACCAAAGATTATCATCGACCATCAAGAGAATGTTTCCTCGTTGTTTGACGGGCTCTATATAACTTACCAGACTTTTGAAATAATCTCTGTTAAATACTCTGAACACCTCTTGTTTTTCTTCGTTGAATTTTTCAAAGGAAAGATGAGCAACCATGATGAAATTTGGCCAGGGAGATCTTACCTCATCTGATTTTTTCAGGATTTCAGCTGCATGTATGGTGTCTGACTTATCTCCTATGGTGATGGATGCTGTACCTGCTGCTCGACTATCCTCTCTTGCAACAAGCGACAACAGCAGGAAAACAGAAAGAATGATCCGAAAAAAAAAGTTACACATGGGTTAAAGAATTTACAATTGAGATTTTTCTGATTTTAACAAACGTCAGTAATCCTGAAAATGTGGTTGATACCATGACAAGCAGCGAAATCCAGGGAAGAAATTCAACAGCAGAAAATATATTGAGTTCGTATGATGATGTCATACCTGGTGGTGGTGGCATCATAAATCCTGAATTATTGATAATCCATGAAAAAATATATTTAAGAGCAATACCAGCCACTACGCTTAACACTCCTATAAAAAACCCTTCAAAAAGAAACATAAGAATGATCCAGATGTTGGAAATTCCAATTGCCTTGAGTGTCCCAATCTCTTTTACCCTTTCCATCGTTGCCATCAGCATTGTATTGGTGCAGCTTAAAAAAACAATGACAACAATGATAATACCGGAAAAACTGAAGATGATACGATACGCGTCGATGACGGAATTGTAGTATTCAGCAAGATTATTCCAGGGTATAACTGAAAAAAGTGGTTTCGCGCTTGAACCGTTGAGCTTTTTTGACAAAAGAGGTCTGACCGCATCTGTGTTCTCTGTTTTGTTGAGTATGACAACTATTTTTGAGACTTTTTCAGTCTGCATCAGGCTTTGAGCTGTTTTGATATTGGTGACGAGATAGTAGCGGTTTATTGACTTTATGGTGTTTTGAACAATACCAGCAACCGTAACATCGACAACATTGACAGCACCATCAACAGTTGTGGACATCAGCATCAGACCAGAACCTTTTTTAACATTCAGAGCCTTTGCCATTTCTTCGCCAAGCAGAACGCCGTTGGGAGCTGTGTTTTTAAGTTGTGTGAATGATGAATCGGCCCTTACTGCCTTTGAAGACATATTGTCAAGCGCATACCAGTACTCAATAAGTTTTGATTCTTTTACAGGGTCAACACCCATTCCCAAAAATGAAATTGATTTCTCTCCGTTGGAAATAAGTCCGTTAAACTCTACCCGCGGTATTGTGAAGGATACATTTCCTGTCGATTCAATATTGGACTGGAGCTTATCGTTGACTTCAATACCAAATTCGAGAGGGTAACGTTCTTCCTTCTGTAAAGCATCCTGCATAAAAACCTGGAGGTGACCTGTACCTCCGCTGGCAGTAAAACCTTTACAAATTGTCATTTCCCGGAGACCGAAAAATGTAAATTCCATATATCCGGCAATAATCGCAAGCGCTGCAAAACCTGATGCCGACACCAGAACAGTAATAAAAGTTCTTCGGCTATTGCGAAAAAGGTTTCTAAGCGCAATATTAATAAGTTTTATAATGGTCATACCTTATAAAAAATCAGGATCTGGTTTGTTTTCTCTTTTTCTCAGTTCAGCTGTATCACACAAACCTTCCTGTAGCTTGAAGTGAACGACAACATTTTTTTAGTCTATGAAACCATCCTCATGTCTGAACGGGTGAATGTTCAGTATCTACTGATACTCTTCCGTCAAGAATATGAACGACACTTTTAATCCGATCAAGCACGACCGAATCATGTGAAGAGATAACCAGTGTGCTTTTTTTCTGCTGGTTCAGATTCAAGAGAAGATCAAGAATTCCTTCCCCGGTTTTACTGTCAAGATTCGCTGTAGGTTCATCGGCCAGGACAATCGATGGCTGGCCAGCTAAAGCTCGTGCAATAGCTACTCTCTGTTGCTGTCCTCCAGACATCTCTCTAGGGTAGTGTTTTTTCCTGTCCTGAAGTCCAACTTCATCCAGTACTTCATGAACTCGTTCACTGATAGCCTTTTTTTCTAAACCTTTAAACAGAAGCGGAAGCTCAACATTTTCGTAAGCCGTAAGCACTGGAATTAAATTAAACGATTGGAACACAAAGCCGATTTTATTGAGTCTTAGAGGAGCCAATTGTTCAAGGCTCATCGATGATGTATCAATTCCATCGATAATGATGTTTCCCTTATCCTGTTTATCAATGCAGCCGAGAAGATGAAGAAGAGTTGATTTACCGCTTCCCGAAAGACCAACAAGCACAACGATATCGCCGCGACAGAGAGAGAGATTGACTCTGTCCAGCGCGGTTACACGAGCAGCCCCATTGCCATAATATTTTGATACATCAACCAGCTTTGCTATAACGGTGTTCTTCATTTGCAGTGCATTCTTCTCTTTCCATTGCTGGCGGTTAGGCCAATAATCCTTTGCCTCCATCAATAACGATAGTCTGTCCTACTATCTGGGCCGCGGCATCAGTTGTAAGGAATGTTACAACTTCAGCAACCTGCGCTGGGGTTGTCAGTATTCCTGAAGGAGTATATTCAAGGGTTATGTTCAAAAGTTTTTCAAGCTCCGGCACCTCCTTTACAACGTCAGTCATGACCAGACCCGGGCAGACAAGGTTCACCACAATCCCTTCAGGAGCAAGCTCACGGGCATAGTGACGAAACAAAGCCTCCATAGCACCTTTTGTTGAGCCGACTGCTGCATAGTTGGGAATAACATGAGTACCCCCGGGTGAAGTGATCCCGATGATCCTGCCTCCTCTTCCCATTTTTCCAATAAGCTCTCTGGTCAACTTGTGCACCGCAAAGAAGTTGATTTCAAATGTCCATTTCAATTGTTTTTCAGAAAGTTCCATTGCTTTTCGGTGTACTCCGCTTGCTGCAGAGTGTACCAGAATATCAATGTGATCACAGGCTTGATGAAGCTGTTGCACCGTATGGCTATAACTCTCTTCATGAGAGAGGTCACCTCTTATTGTGGTAATATGCAACCCTCTTGATTCAGCTTCTTTTTCCAGTGACTCGGCATTTTTACGACTTCTTGCATAAAGAGCGAAAACATTGGCTCCGCATGCAGCAAGGGCAAGCGAAACAGCTCTGCCGATACCTCTTGTTCCGCCGGTCACCACCGCTGTTTTGTCCTGCAAATGGTTCATATTCCGCAGTCTCCTAAAGAACTTCCTCCGTCAACGGTTAAGAGTGTGCCAGTGATGTAACGAGCGTCATCGGAACACAGAAAAGCGATAAGGGGCCCTATATCACTTGGTTCCCCGATAAAACCAACAGGGATGTGCCTGCCGATTTCCTTGCCCGAAGCATTTTCCAGATAGTTTACAATATGCGATGTCATGGGAGTTTTTATCAGTCCGGGGGCAACTGAATTGACGGTAATACCGCGGTGGGCAACTTCCAAGGCTAATGTTTTCGTAAAACCGATGATCCCTGCTTTCGCTGCGGCATAGTTTACCTGCCCACGTTTTGCATAGAATCCGCTTATTGAGCTGAGATTGATAATTCTGCCATACCGTTTTCCATACATTGATTTCAAGGCCAGCTGGCACATCGCCATCGTAACGATAAGATGTTCCTGAATAAGCTGTTGATGAATCGAAAAATCAGTCTGTAAAAAAAAACCGTCTTTAATCTTTCCTGATGAATTAATCAGTATTTCAGGCGGTTTTCCAAAAGAGTGAACAACATTATCAAAAAGCGTTTTAGCATCATCATAGCCTGCAAGATGTTGTGAAAACAGCTCGACTCTGCATCCTTCATGTTCAAGCAATGCTTCTTTTGCTTTCTGAGCCCGTTCATGATTGGAAGCATAACCAAGCGCCAGATCACAGCTCCCAGCCAATGCTTTTGCAGCGCCAAAACCAATACCTGATGTTCCGCCTGTAATCAAGGCAAGACGTTTTTCCATCAATCAGATTGTTTCTTTTTTAAATACCAGGCATGCGTTTTGACCTCCAAAACCAAAACTGTTACTGAGAACATAATCCATCGTTACCTCTCTGCTTCCTTCCGTTACATAATCGAGGTCACATTCCGGATCGGGGTCGGTCAGATTAATTGTAGGGGCAACTTTTTGCCGCTTTAGCATAAGAATGCAGGCTATAGCTTCAACCGCGCCAGCCGCAACTGTTGAGTGGCCAATCTGTGATTTCAATGAACTTACTGGAATTCGGCAAGCATCTTCACCAAATACTTTTTTTATAGCTTGTGTCTCAAGTCGATCATTGAGCAGCGTCGATGTGCCATGAGCGTTGATATACCCGATCGCTTTTTTATCGATGCCTGCATCAAGAACAGCGTCCTCCATCGCTTTGACAACACAGAGATTATCGTCCCTGCCATCAGTCAGGCGATATGAGTCCGAGTTGAAGGCATAACCACATACTTCTGCAAGTATTTCCGCATTGCGTTCTTCAGCCGCCTCTCTTGTTTCAAGGAGCAGTATCGCAGCCGCTTCACCTTTAACAAAACCGGATCTGCTTTTAGAAAATGGTCTGCTTGCGGTATGGGCTGGAACATCATCGGTCGTCAGTGTATGAAGAAGATGAAAATTCATTAACTGACTTTCCCATCCTCCTGCGTCAACAGCGCTTACAAGACATCGTTTCATCCGTCCGGATTTCAGATAGTGGTAGCCCAGACCGATTATCTGACTTCCAGCCGCACATGCTGAATTAACACAGATCTGGTTTTCGGGCGGGATAATTCCATGGCCTCTTTTATGAAGCTGATCACTAATAATTTCCACAATCCATTCAGCCTTGAGCTCATCCCAAAACAAGGAGTCCGGAGCATAATTCTTAAGCGAATCGAGTACAATATCAAAATAAATGCCTCCAGGGGTTGCCTGCACAATGCCATCAATCGGCAAATTTGCAGGAAGATATTCAAGAATCTGTTGTAAAGAGTGGAGTAAATATCTTCCGCCGTTTGTGTGAGCAGCAGGATTTATTCCGAGCTCCTTTGCTGATGCAATCGTTGTATTGTCAACGACTCCTCCGAAAGGAACGGGAAAGTTTTTTCCTACAAGAGATCCCCTTATATCGATAATCCCTGAGTCCCCGGCAAACATGCGTTGTTCGAATTCAGGTATTGAAGAACCGATGGGGGAAACGATACCGTAACCAGTAACAACGACATCAGGCATGGTTATGCATTCTCCTTGTTTTGCTGGCGTGCCTGTATGATGTAATCGAAAACATCACCTACGGAAATATCGGTGATATCGGCACCTTTCTTTTCGGTGATATAGTGCATTGCCTCGTTAAAATCAAGGGCAATTCCAGTTCGCTGCTCAATTTCATAACTGATATCAAGAAAATCAATGCTCTCAGCATCAAGGTCAGCCTTAAACATACTTTCCTTCTTGATTTGAACTTCTGGTGCGTTCAGCACAACGCGAATTGATTCCTCAATTTTGTCGAACAGCTCTTTTTCCGATAACATTTATTCCCCCTTATTTTGTGTTTGAGTGATGATCTGGTGACTGATGCCGTAATATGACTCCGTAGCATTATAGTCAAAATTCTTCCAGTCAGAGTATGTGCCGTCAGCAGTCAACAAAAGCGCAGCAGCACCCTCACAAAGGACTCGGTCTTGTAACGGTTGCCGACTTATGCGCTCAAGAATCATTGGATTTTCAAAACTGAATGCGCTGCAAACGAGAGCAGCATCAACCCTGCCCTCATGAAGATCCATTTCAGCCTGCTCAAGGGCATGCATGCTGCCGTAAGAAGAGCTGTTGTAGACATTGAGCGGTCCCAGAATGCCAAGAAATATTCCCATCTGTGCTGCAGCCAGATTGGGCAACTGCATAAGAAACATTTTAGGATTACGAAGCTTTTTGTATTGTTCCGCAAAGTCCTCCTGCGAAACATCAATCATTTCATGCGTGGATTTGAGATCTACAGGCCCATTTTCAAGAGCTGCATATATTCCGACACAAAAGGGAGATGTATCAAGAAAAGGCTTTATGACCAACTGACCATCAAGACAAACAAGCGACAGGAGAACGCCAGCCCTGCTCATTGAGCGATAAACCTTCCGGTCAGGAAGCGGTGCTTTACTCTCTTCTAAAGCAAGAGATTTTGTCATTGGAATCCTTAGTGATTCCCCGTAATACTCTGAGGTATAAGGTTTTGCTATGACATCAGTGCCTGGAACAAGCGTAGAACTCCATAGAATTTTGCTCATATTCCTTCAGTGGTTGTGATTCCTGAAACAGAATTGCCTACAGCATGGAAACGCATTTTCTCAGGAATAGGTATATAACCAAACATCACCTCTGCCGAAGAGATATGAATTCCATCAACTTCAATCCGGCCGACTGCCGTGGCAAATGATTGACGAGTTGCTACCTCAGTATAAACAAAAGCTTTATCGCCAGGCTCAATCGCTTTTCTAAACTTTGCGCTCTTTACTGAAGTAAGTACGGGAAGAAAAAGTGGGGAGGTGGCCATAATGCACTTGCCGGCGAGTTGAGCGATCATTTCAATCTGCAACACACCTGGAACAATGGGATATTCAGGAAAGTGATCCATAAAAAATAACTCGGAACGCGAGAAACACTTGACACCAACAGCTCTTTTTCCCGCCTCCATTTCCAGAATTTTATCAATCAATAACCACCGCATGTACTGTAAGGCTTAGTAAAATTTACAAATAATCTTGAAAAACTGAAACTCCTTGTGACCCAGGCACTAAGGAAATGAAATCATTGCTACCGAAGCCGCATACCGTTTGTCATGCGTGAGTGAAATTTTGATAGATGCATTTTTCAGAGTGCTTGAATTATCGACTACTCTGACATAGGGTTTTCCATTCAAAGCGTTGAGTATTTCAACGCTATGCCAACTGAATTTTTTGCTGATACCGCACCCCAGTGCTTTAGAAAGAGCTTCTTTAGCTGCAAACCTTGCTGCAACGCTTTGAATCATATCACCTTTTTTTCTGCAACTGGCAATTTCTTCTTCCGTAAGGATTTTGAACAGAAACCTATCACCATACCGCTCATACGATACCCTGATACGATCAACGTCAACGATATCCACCCCGATATCCTGCACTCCTGACATAGCTGTTGATCGTTATACTGGTTAAAATGCCTTATTTTTACTGTTATCAGCAAGTGTCAAAGGATGCCGTTTAAAATGTCAGTACCATGACATCATTTCCTGTGACTACCACCGCAATATATATATAATATAGACTTAACGAACTATTAAAATTCTTTAAACCAAAGTTCCTTGACTATTGTGCTTATAACCTCTTGATCGGCACCGGTCGCCACATCACCTTGCTGGATTCCGCTCGTTCCATGGTAAGACACTCTGCACTGTCTCGATGATGACGAATTGCTCAACGTAGTTATAAGATAGAAAAGTTATTGTTTACAATATAAACGAAATAGTATTCGGAAAATAGAGTTATGCGATTTCGTATTACTATCAGTTCCTCCGATTGTTGTGGTCATATCAGCTTTATAGAGTGGTGGAGTTATTCCACTGAGTCCTAAACTATATATAAGGACCGGAAAGCCATAAGATTTTAGATCGGTTTCTTGAGCTATAAAACCAAGTTTTTGATATAAATAATTAGCAACAATAAATGGCTCTTCATTGGCAGTCGTCCATAATCTCAAAGATTGATATCCATGTTTTCGAGCCATATCTATTGTTGCTACCATAAGTTCTTTACCTAAACCACGGCCACGTAATTTTTCATTCAGACCAAACCAAGCAAGCCAAACTTCTTCAGGTTGATTATGTGTCGTGTATAAGCCCGTAATACCAACTGGCTGATTATCCTTCATAGCAATGAAATAATTGAGCTCACTGATTGCATCTCGATTTATTTTAGGCCAAAGCCAACGCGGTAGAAGTGATCCGGAATAACAAATCAGAATATCCATTGCTTCTTTTTTGAAAATCTTTTTAGCTACACTCCATGCAGTCAGAATATTAAACCAATTGAGTGGAGTAAGATTGATCAAAGATGTTTGCTTTTCTATGGGCATTATAGATTTTTATTTATAAAATGAATTTTTTGTCAGTTTTGTGCAAGTTCCAGAAAATTAAACCCTTAGCTATAAAAAAATTATACTTTTTCAAAAACAATACCCCCAAGAATTATGCCTTGTGCATATCCTATGCCCAAAACCTTCGTTCCTCTTGGAACATCATCAGAGTCAAGTATATCTCTGTAGATGTATGGCAAACCGGCAGATGTCATATCACCGTATTCATACATGACATTTTTACTGAAATATAATTGTTCATCTGATAAATGTAACATTTTACCTATTTTTTTTATATACTCAGCACCAGATGGCTGAATTGCAAAGACAAGCTTACTTTTCTCTTTATCATAATCAATACCCACCTTGCGGCATAGATTAACAACAAAATTCTTGAAATGCTTCTTTATAGAATAAATGTAGCTCAGTGTATTAACCTCGAGTAAAAAAACAGGGGAAGCTGTACTGACTTTCGAGCAATCAATTGTATTGGGAATTAATTGCTGACTGAAAGATAATATTTTTAACCCGTTCAAGCCATTATGTATAATTGAGCTTTGAGGACGCACGGAGTAACGAATAAATCCATCACTGAACTCAGAAAGAAATATTACATTCATTGGGTCGTATTTACCAATATCCATATGAGCGCTATTCACTTCCGTATGAACAATATCAATTCTTGATTTATTTTTCTCAAAGTCATTATACATCGATGATTTCAAAAAATCATGTCCCATTCTGATTGCCTGCAATGAAGCGTTACAACCACGGTGATAACAGTTCGAAATTATCGTATCATACCATTTACGATTATTTGCCAGCGTATCTATAGGATTTGGATCGATATAACCAGTGGATGTGACATGAATAATATCATCAGGAGGTCTTGTTTCTCCTTGATAAAGAGACTCAACTAATTCAATAGATTTTTCACAAATCATTAGTATTCGCTTATTCAGATCGGCACCAGAGGGATTAGTATGTCTGTGAATTAAATCATCATACAATGAAAAATTTATATCAAAATTAACAAATTGATTATTTTCAACAAGGTTAGCTGCCAAAATATTACTATAGTCACTTGGCCCGAAAACCATACTTCTATGTTTAATACTTTTACTTGTGGCACCAAAAAGCTTAAACGCAGAATTTACTTTTTTAAAAATTTTGTTAACTTCTGTCTCTGAAGAGATCCCTGATTTAACGGCGATAGATTTTGTTACACCTAACGCTAACAGTTTCAGTGAATCATCCTGTGGTAGAGGTATTGATGATTGTACCGAAAAAAAATCTGAAAGTACAATTGCATTATCAGAGTAAACGTCCATTGAATTTAAATATTAGTTTTTTGGGGGTATTGAAGTGAACGACAACCTGTATACAAAAACTGGTGAACCTTCATCCGTGGGCTTTCTGTAAACCTTATTTGGCGTACTGCAGCCCAACGACTGATCCGGCCACTCATTAAATAGTATAAAATATTCCTTGAATTTGAGCTGTAATTCTGTCGAGCTGGAGTATTTTTTCAATAAATTTCCTCATGTTTAACACTCTTCCAGAGTAGTTCGACAAAGTATTCTACGATTGATGTAAATGAAAGATAACTTTGGCGAAATAATCGCGATGTGCTTTCTTTTTTTTGCTTTTTTGATCGAACCCGTCGGCCAATTTTTTCTGTTATTAAACGAAAAGGGCCACCTCTTCAGGCGGCCCTTGTTGACAATAAGCTAAAATCCGAACCTCAAACCAACCAGAACGGAGCTGATTGCCGGAGTATATTTGATCACATTTCCGTTAGTAACATCGTTCAGCACAAAATACCGATACCGCGCATCAATCGAAATTTTATTGTTAATCGGAATTGCGAAACCGGCGCCGAGTTGATACGCTAATTTTGTAGAGCCTTCCCAGTTATACTGATATCCTCCCGTGAAAAAATCAGTGAGAGTTATCCTGCCTGCTCCTATTCCTGCAGTAACGTAAGGTTGAATGCCCTCGGTGTAAAAATCATAATAGCAGTTTGCTAAAAGTGACAGTATTTCCCACTTTCCATTCAGGCCGGTTAAGTTTAAATCTCTCGTTTGATAACCGAATTCACCTTCAAGTCTGACATTTTCTGATCTGGAGCCAAGAGCAGCCAGTACACTCACGCCTTTCTTGAGAGGGAGTTTTATGACGATGTGGTCATTGGTGTCCTTGATGTTAAGATCGTTAGATAACGTCCATCCAACATTGCCACTGACATAAGAATCGTATGCATAGGCTGGAGCTGTAGAGATTCCGAAGGAAAGAAGAGCACAAAAAAGAAGAAGAAGCTTTTTCATTGTTCAATATGTTAATGGGTGGTTGAAAAAAACTTGAAAGCATAGCGGTCAATATTCGGTTTAAAAATAGCTAAAAACGAGTAAAGATGAAAAAGTATGTATCACCTTGACTGTTATGCGCTGTTACGTGTTCAAAAAAACACGGTTTGCTGGATGCGATCAACGATATTGTGGTCACTTCGTTATCTGATCTGGAAAACGGAAACAGAATTATTTTTGGTAATTTCATTACTATTTGTTAAATATTTTAAGTGATGTTATAAAGATAGTATTCATTTTCGAAGAAGAGGGATTATCAATCCTTCGCATTTTTTCTCTTTTCCTGTCGCCCTGTCATTAGGCTTGCCAGCCGTATATCCTTATTACACAGTTTGCATTTTCCTGCAAGTAGTTACTTGGAACCGCTTGTAAAAGGGAGTGGATGGGATTTTTCTCATCACCGATTCCCTGCAACCAACAAATCTAATAACCAAGAGATGGTTATAGAGGAATAATTCATAATTGCCGATGGTCAAGAGAACAATCCCATCAGACAACAACCAGTCAGATGACACGGTTTTTACCTTGCTTGAATCTTTTTCTGAAGAAGCCTTTCTCATGGATACGAAGGGTTTTATCATCAATTCAAATACTTTGTTTGCGGCATATTACGGCATGCATCCCCATGAATGCATTGGTGTCAATGTCTATGAATTGATGGCAACGGTGCTGAAAAATCCAGAGATCGCTGCGCATCGTAAAGAAAAGGTTGAAGAAGTTCTTCGAACCGGAAAACGAACAACGTTTGAAGATGTGAGAAACAATCATCTGCAAAGGTTCAGCATCAATCCAGTCCGATCACAGGCAGGAGAGATTACCCGATTGATTATCATCATACAGGATATTTCTGAGCAAGACCGATTAGCGGTTGAACGCAAGCATTACCAGCCAAGATTTGACTTTGCTTTAAAGGCCGCTCATGCCGGTGTCTGGGAGTGGAACTTGAAAACCAATGATCTTGTCTGGTCAAATGAGTTATGGTCGTTATGCGGGTTGGAACAGAGCAATGAAAAACCAACGATCAAGCTTTGGGCAAGTACGCTCCATCCTGACGATAAGGAGATGGCAATGCAGACACTTACAACAGCCACCAGCAATAAGGCAGAGTTAAATATCGAATATCGTGTCTGCCATCCCGACGGTACAGTTCACTGGCTCACATCACGAGGCATGCCGATGCATGACATTCATAGACAAGTGACGCGTTATATCGGAACAATCATTGATATCACCGAACGCAAACAGACGGAATTAGCGCTCATCGAGAGTAAAAAGAGAATGACTTTTGCCCTGGAAGCCACCAACTCCGGAGTATGGGAATGGGATGTAACCTCTGATAAAGTCACCTGGACAGATAATGTATGGAAATTATATGGATTGGAACCGAACAGCAAACCCTCAACACACCAACTTTGTGAAAGCAATATTTACCCTGACGATCGCGATGTAATATTCGAAAAAGTTATGGCGGCAGCAAGCAAAGAGATCGAGATAAATGTCGAATACCGTGTCTGCCACCGGGACGGTTCCATTCACTGGCTTATGTGTCGAGGATTGCCGACATACCATGCTGACGGCCGTTTGAAATGTTACATCGGAACCGTTACGGATATTACGAGCCGAAAAGAGTTACTGAACGACCTTGTCGACAGTAAGACGATGCTTACCCAGGCATTGGAGTCTGCTCGTGCCGGTGTCTGGGAATGGAGCCTGAATACAGGCGCAAACATCTGGTCGGACGAGACATGGCGGTTATATGGACTGGAAAAGGGGAGCCGGACACCATCTTTCGAACTTTGGATGAGTACCATTCATCCTGATGATCGCGATACGGCACTCCATGCTGTTACGAAGGCAGCTGACAATGAAAGTGAGCTTAATGTCGAATATCGCATCTATTCTCCTAACGGTTCTCTCCGTTGGCTGATGTCTCGCGGCAAACCCTTATATGACCAGTTTGGAAAAGCTGAACGATATATCGGGACAATTATCGACATCACTGAAAGAAAAAAAATAGAAGAACAGTATAGAAAAAGCAGGGAACACCTGGATTTCGTTCTGGAAAAAAGTCATGTCGGAGTATGGGATTTTAATCTTCGAGATGGCACCACAGTGATTTCGTTTGAACATGCCCGTATTTTCGGTTACGAAACAATGCCGCCCGTTTGGTCACTTCAGATGTTTTTCGATCACATCATTCCAGAAGATCGCGATGGAATAGAGGCTATCATCAGGAACTCCATAGAAAAACAGAACCAGTATTCTTTCGAGTGCCGGATTCACGATGCAAAAGGGGAGGTGCGGTGGATTTGGGTTGCCGGTGCTTTCAAGACTGGACAATATGGTGAATCAAGCCATGTTGTAGGTGTTATACGGGATATCACCGAACGCAAAAAGGCAGAGCAAGAGATTATTGAGGGCAAATCGAAACTGGAAGCGGCGCTGGCAAGCATGAGTGATGCCGTTTTCATTTCTGATATTGAGGCAAATCTCAAAGAGTTTAATGCTGCTTATGCAACATTTCACCGATTCAGGAACCAATCTGAATGTGTAAAAAATTTGGCAGAGTACCCTGAAATTTTTGATCTGTTCATGCACCATGGCGAATTGGTACCCGTTAACGGGTGGCCGGTTTCCCGAGCGCTTCATGGTGAAATTGCTACAAATGCCGAATACACGTTGCATCGAAAAGATACGGACGAAACATGGACAGGGAGCTATAGCTTCGCCCCCATCCGAGAACAAAATGGTGATATTACAGGATCGGTCATTGTCGTTCGTGACGTCACCGAACAAAAACTGCTTCAGAAAACAATCAGGGAGAGTGAACTCAAATTCAGAACTATCTTTGCTTGTTCCCCTGTTGCTATCGCTATCAGAGATGTGCTGGATGGTACGTTATTTGACGTCAATTATTCGTGGGAGAGAATCTTCGGGTATACAAAAGAAGAGGTCATAGGACGCAGTGTAAAAGAGCTCGATATCTACTTAAAAAGCGAAGATTATGAACATAATGTCACTGCTCTCCATGAACATGGGCAAATTTTAAACAAACCCATGCAATTTCGAAAAAAATCCGGAGAGATCATTCACGTGCTTTTTTCCGGAGAGCTTATAACTTATAACGACAAGGCCTGTATTCTGGTGATGATAACGGACATCACCTTGCAGGAGTTACAACAGCTCAGCATAGAGCGGTTGGAGCAGATTGTCGCTGAGCGCACCGGGCAGCTTAAGGAGGAGGTGAAGCGCCTGAACAGCTTTTTACACATGATTTCGCATGAATACAGAACGCCTCTGGCCATTATACGTGGCAACCTTGACCTCATCGAGCTGAAAAATAAGCATCATAACTGTGTGAACCCGGCTGAAATGACCAAAATACGACGCGCTATCGACCGGCTGGTAGAGGTTATGGAAGAGTCTATGCATGAAAATCGTTTTTTTAAATCCAGGACGGAATTGTTATTAAAGCCTTTTCAGCTTGCTCCCGTTGTTTCTTCACAGGTAGAATCTTTTCTTTCGTTATGGCCTGATCGAGCTATGCACTATTCAGCAACCCTTGGCGACAATGAAATTTACGGTGACTCTTCACAGCTCAAATTGGCTATTTTCAATCTGCTTGATAATGCCCGTAAATATTCTCCACCAGGCTCAACGATCGAACTGAAGTGTTTTCAGGAAGGAGACGAAGCGGTTATCAGCATCCGTAATCAGGGTACACAGATTACAAAGAGCGAAGCCGTTTTATTGTTTGAAAAGTACAAACGCGGCAGTCACTCCATGAATACCGGCGGAGCAGGTCTTGGGTTGTGGATGGTAAAAAGTATCATTGATCATCATAACGGGCAGGTCAGCCTTGAAGGCATTGCATCAGGAGTTGAGGCAAGAATTCGACTGCCTCTTTTTCATCAGAAAGGTTGAACCTTTTTTTTGTAATCCTGAGACGGTTACCGGCCTCGATCGGGATAAAAATTTTCAGGCTACATGTATAGCGTATTTTAATAAAACAATTCAGCTTACCTATGAGTGGCAGCAGACGAGTTATTGTTGTGGAAGATGATCGTGATTTCCGTGAAAGTATGGTGGAATATCTTGTGCTGAATGGACTTGATGTTATCGGGGTAGAATCGGCACTGGAGTTTTATAGAAGCATCTCCTTGCAACAATATGATCTGGCAATTCTCGATATCGGCTTGCCTGACCAGAATGGCATGGTATTGGCGGAATATATTCGAAACAATACCACCATGCGCATTATTATGCTCACGGCTCAGTCTTCACTGGAAAGCAAAATAAATGCCTATAAGGCTGGTGCGGATATCTATCTGGTCAAACCGATTGATTTTTCAGAATTGTCTGCATCGATTTACAGTATGCTCAGTCGTCTTGAGCCGAGTCACTTCCAACCGCACTCGGTGCAGAGAGCCGAACCTTCCTGGCAGAACCAACAGCCGCAATGGATGCTTGTTCGCAGTAACTGGATGCTCTTTTCACCAGGCGGAGAAGAGATCAAACTAACCGCAAAGGAATTTGATTTAATTCAAAGGCTGGCGATATCTCCAGAGATAGTAATCCAGCGTCAGGATCTTTTGCATGCTCTCGATTATGATGATAATGAAAAAGGTAATCGTTCCCTTGATGCGCTGGTTCATCGTTTGCGTCTAAAAAAGGATGGTAATAAGTGCAACATTCCTATTAAAACCTCCCATGGCTCAGGTTACTCTTTTGCGGCTTCCATTAAAACCGTATGAGCCCCATGCTCTTGTGACCCGAAAATCATGCT
>CAIPYV010000126.1 GCA_903869365.1 uncultured Chlorobiaceae bacterium | reverse complement strand
GGTTATGGCTCGAAGCTGACGTTCTTTCCATCGCTCGTTACCGGGATCGAGTATAGCAAGTATATGGGTCATCTTATGCAGCATACCCATAGGGAACGCTCCAGAGCCACATGCTGGGTCGAGCACCTTGAGATGATAGATGGCATCAATGAGAAGGTCAGTCTCGCCCTGTTCGAATGGGTTATCAACTTCCTTGTATGAAAAAAGTTTGTTGAAACGTTCATTATTTCCCTTCGTATCCGAACCTGCCAGTTTCTGCAAAAGATATTCCTTAAGAGACTCATCAACCATGTAATTGACAATCTCACGTGGGGTATAGAATGATCCTGACTGTTTGCGGGCGGTTGCACCTGTTTCAGGATTGTATGATGCCAGCAGATTCTCAAAGACCTTGCCCAAAAGTTCCGGGTCAAGGGCTATCTCTTCTTCCAAGGGAGTATTTTCTTCAACAGTAAAATTGTAATGACTCAGAATCTCAATAATACCGTTAACAACATATTTTTTATTTCGAGTACCATAAACTGTGTTCAGATCATACTCAACATCCTTGGTAAAAAACAGGAAATCGGGCACTCGTAAAGCTATATCTGGAAGATCGGAAAACTGATCCTGCTCAAGGCATTCAAAAAGACCACCATTGAGGAATGGAATGTCCTTGAAAAGCTCAAGCACTTTTTCCGGTTGTTTAAAGAGAATACGATAGCGGTAGAAACTCTTGTCATCATCTTTGTCCTCCTTTCTCCATCGCCGATTTTTCATCGGTTGGTTCAGGGTTGCAAAAAACAAGTTCTGTAAAATTGCCCGGTAGTATGTTGAATGTATTTTTCCCTCTGCATTTCCATGAGGATCAAAGCCGACCAGCAATTCTGAAAGTTTTTCACTGTCAAATAAATCAGTCGGAATGATTCCATGCCCATCAACACGCTTCTCCTTGAGAAACCAGACAAATATCAGGCGGGTAATCAATCGGATAACACAGGTGGCCTGAACAACTTCTGATGGGGTTCGTTCCTGCCCAGGAGGAAAGTTGACTTGACCTTTAGCCCAGAAGTACCAGTTTGAAAGGTCTCTGTAGAATCGTTTGTTCAGCTCTTTGGTATCGAGTGTTTCTGCCCATGCTTGGTGAAGCTCAACAAAGTTGGAACACTTAAGCATGGGTAATGAAATCTCAAAAAGAATTTCAATGTGGGCTCTGATTGGCTTACGAATATTGATATCCTTGATCAGCGTTACTTTACCCAGTACATCTTTATCATATTTTTCATGCAAACGACGGTTAACGACCGCAAGAGAAATTTTTTCGCCAAGCTTGAACAGCAGCATAACCGGCATATCAAAAACCTTGTTGATTTCTCTCGTGATCTGACTCAATGCGGTTCGACTATACTCCTGTCCTTTAAGTTCTATTACAAAAAAAAGATAAGACTCCATGATTTTCCGATCAACCTGACGAGTGTCAAATAATATCCTCTGGGATCTCATTTCATCAACGCTCAATTGAAAAAGCAGATCAATCTGTTTCCAATCATTAACCTTCGCTTTGATCTCGTTGAAACCTTTTTCTACTTGCAAATAATATTCTTTAAAGCAAGCAAAGGTTTTTTCATCGAGCGGTTGCTGGCGCTCGGTGATGTAGCCAAGCTCCTGAAAGAGGTTGAGGGAGTTCTCTGTCAGACTGCCGCTTCTGAATGCCTTGATTGCATGTTCAATGCTGAATTTTATTTCGGTGTCGGTCTTTGCCATGAGGTTACTTTATGATAAGCCATGTGATGAGTTCAAAGTGGCTGAGTTCTTCAATCTGTTTTTTCCGGGGCTGAATGATGGCTCCACGGTCGGTGGTCAGTTTTTGTGCTGTACGTTTTTTAAAGACCCGAATGATTTCTTCGACGGCTTTTTTTAGCAGTAGGGTGTAGTGCTCCATGCGCTGGCCGTTGTTGGTCTCGGTATTGAAGAGGTTGCAAAGCTCTTCGAAGGGCATGGTGTTTCCCTGGCAGAGCAGGCGGAAAACCTCCAATATCTGCTTGGCATTGACATAGTTATAGCGGACTGTTCCGTCTTTGCGAATGTAGACCAGAAAGTAGGGGTTGAGCGGGTTGACCTGCTCGTTGCCGTCACTTTCGCCTTTTTGGCGAAGACAAAAGATGGTGCCGGGTTTGATGATATCCTGCTCACTTTGAGAGAACTGTTTTTTTGCTGAGGCTTCGGCATGTTCGCCTGCGGGTGCGGGCACAACGGCGTAGAGGCCAAGCGGGGCCTGCATCAGTTTTGTTCTGTTGTTCTCAAGGTAGTTGAGCAGTTCAATCCGAAAGTCGTCGAGGGTAAAATCGGTCAGTGATACGCTTTCGTCCATCTCTTCAAGATCAAGCACTTCGTTCTGAAGTTTTTTGAGCTGCTGGTTACGGTATTTCAGGTCGTCGATGATCAGCTCTTCAATTTGCTCGGTGTTGAGGATGTTGTCTTCGCCGGTGGCGGTAACATCGACAAGAGCCATGCGGGCTTCTACCCGTTCGCGAAGATTTATGTAGTTGTCGAGATCTCGTGTAGGCCAGAAGTTGACCAGTTGGATAGTTTCATTTTTGCTGCCAAGCCGGTCGATACGGCCAAAGCGCTGGATAATGCGAACCGGGTTCCAGTGGATATCGTAGTTGATGAGGTAGTCGCAGTCCTGAAGGTTCTGGCCTTCGCTGATACAGTCGGTGGCAATTAGCAGGTCAATTTCTCTCTCTTGGGAATAGTCCACAAACTTTGAACGGTTTTTGGCAATAGGTGAAAAGTTGAGCAGAATGGCGCTGTAGTCGTTTTTGCCGTAACTGGTTCTTGTGGTGCTGCCACACACCAGAGCGCAGTGGAGGTTGAATTCGTGACGATACCATGTGCTGATGTTCTCGTAGAGGTATTGGGCTGTATCGGCAAAGGCGGTGAAGACAAGTACCTTTTTGTTGGATTTTATTGATTTGGTGGCGATAAGTTTTTTTATTTCGTACAGTTTTGCATCATTTTCAGGCTTTACTGACAACGCATTATTGTATAAACTAATAAGGGCATCTTTGTCATTTCTGAGATCATATAGCCAGTCGTTCAGCCTGAGGTCGGCAAGGTCAAACCTGAGTTTTTTACCTACCTGCCACTGCTCTTGTTCATCACCGTTTTCCTCCAGTTCATCATCTTCGGGCTCATAAGTCAAAAGGTTTTCTTCTTGCGTCAAGCTCGGGAGAGCAATAAAATCTTGTATTTTTTGTTCAAGTAGCTCAATTTTTTGAATGGTGCGGTCCATCGAAATTTCAAACGATTTGATGGAGCTTTCAAGGCGTTTGAGAAAGTTGACTTTCATCATGCCGATCAAAAAACTTTCACGAGAGGCCTGTGAAAAATTCAGTACCTGAGTACCGGCCCTTGTTTCATATTTCTGCTGTTGATCAGGCTTGACATATTTCGTCGGATTGAAAATCGAGAGCTTGTAATCGAGAATTTGCTTGTTAAGCCGGTCGTATGAAGGGAATCGGTTTTTGAGATCGATATCTGGGTAGACTGATTGTGGTTTCTGGCGTTCGGGGAATTTGCCAATCGCCTCAATTTTGTAAAAGCTTTTAATATGCTTGCGTGATCGGGCTATGGTTAATTCGTCGAGCAGCTTGAAGAATCCTGAATCGAGTCGCTCAAGCAACTGCTTCATATTGCGATTGGGGTTCTTTTTTGTATCGGCCCAGTTGGTGAAATGGGTTTGGGCGTTTTTCAGGGTAAAGGGAATATCCTTGATTTTGCAGCACTCAAAAAGAGCATCGGGCTTTCCCTCTGTTATAAAGGATATCTGGTTTCGCAAGTCTCTAAGCGAGTTGTTGACGGGTGTGGCCGACAACATGAGCACTTTAGTTTTGACGCCGGAGCGGATGATTTTCTCCATCAGCCATTGTGCCCGGTTCATCTGCAACGAGCCATCTTCCCTTGTTTTTTCCAGGGGGTTGCCACGGAAGTTGTGGGATTCGTCAATGACAATGAGATCGTAAGAGCCCCAGTTGAAGTTGCCGAGGTCAATACCGTTGGCGTCGGAACGGCCACTTACTCTTGTCAGATCAGTATGGAAAAGGACGGTATAGCTGAAGCGGTCTTTTAAAAAGGGGTTTAGGGCATTGTTCTGGCTTGCCTGGTAAATAGTCCAGTTACCGGACAATTTTTTTGGACAGAGTACCAGAACTTTGGCGTTGAGAAGCTCAAAGTATTTAATAACGGCAAGCGCTTCGTAGGTTTTGCCAAGGCCGACGCTGTCGGCAATGATGCAACCGTTGTGTTTCAGGATCTTGTTGATGGCGCCTTTTACTCCGTCTTTCTGAAACTCGTAGAGTTCGCTCCATATTTCACTGTCGAAAAAACCTGTACGCTCATTGAGTAGTCCACCTTGTTGCTGCTCATCCAGATAGTGTTCAAAAAGATGAAACAGCGTTTTGAAGTAGATAAACTCAGGGCTGTTTTCAACATAGAGCTGTTCAAGATAGCTGAGCACCTGCTCTTTGACATCTTCAACAATTCCTGATGGATCGTTCCAGAGGTTATCAAACCACTCTTTGAGCTCTGTGCGGTCACGGTCGCTGTCGATAATCATGTTGAGTTCGATATTCCGGTTGCCACC
>CAIPYV010000125.1 GCA_903869365.1 uncultured Chlorobiaceae bacterium | reverse complement strand
TCTGTACGGATTGCCTCGGTGAAAACGGAGTTGATTTGACACGCACGAACATGGAGCATTCTGATAAAATGAGAAATACTTTACCAGAAAAATACAAAATAAAAACGAAAAATCAAATAATATATTTCATTAGGCACTACAAAGGCAAAACCAAAAATATCCCTTGATTTTATTGGCTTTCCGGGGTTCTTAACGATTGTTATGTATGAAGTCAGGTTTGACCTTGCTCGGTTATTTGGTAGCGTTGGAAGCGACTTCGATGGTTATCAAGTATAGTGCGATCAAGCCGGTTCTGGAAGTCGCCAAGCTGCTAACGAGGGGTCAGATCAATCACTGAAAGCTTGTTCAGAGTTTTAATTCGGAAGTCTACAATTATCGTTAGCGACAATTAAATGGTTTGGCTACGGACTGAAGAACGTGCTGAGGGGGGAGTGCCGATTAAAAAGATCGGACGGGACGGACATGCTTGAAGTTGCCTTTACCGAAGCTGTTGAACTGCAGGCCATTGTTGAAGTTCTGGAACCAAGCGTTTCCTGCGCTATTTTCAGATGAACTCCAGTAGCCGCTGGCAGCAAAACCTCCAACGGCCCTCTTTTCAAGGTAGAGCTGCTGTAATTCATCCCTGCTCGGTAAAAACCAGTCGCTGTAGCCGCCACCTCGATAAGCTGCAGCAACAGCGGCAGCAGTTGAGGGGTAACAGGAGGCTGGATATTTTGCCAATATCTTTGCGGTATTCTCTGCCCCTTGACCTCGATCCGTGCTTGTATCGGAAAGTTCCTGCCAGGCATAATCAGGGGTATTGGTCCTCAAATTCTGGCCGGTGCTCCAACGGTAGACGCCGGCATAGTGTGCTTTATCCCAAGGATCTGTATATCGGACACTGATATCCTCTATTGCCGCAACAAGCCCATGCAAGCCAGTGCTATCGAGGAAAAAGACAATTCCACCGCCATACCTGTCGCCGAAAGCAACCGAAGACAATAATGAGGATGCGATAACCATGAGCAACTTGTTGATGAGAAAGATAAACCATCGATGGGAAGAGTGAACGGAATATACGACATGCAACCCACTCCTGCCATCATTCCGTTTTCTTCCCTTTTTTGTTCTTTTTTTGGTTCGTCTGATTTTCAGAATCCGGCAAATTTTCACCCTTGCCATGACCATCACGCCGAACCAGATACTCCGCTACCGCTTTGTCTCCGGCAACCTTGTCTTTGAATTGCCAGAGGTGCTTCAGCGATCCTTCCATCACCAGCGAATAGACTCCGGTCTCAATCGCTTGCCGAACTGCCAACTGCACCGGCTCGTTCAAGGTGAATCCTGCCTCTGATTGAAAGAGGTTGGTAGGCGTCAGGTACTTCAGAAAATTCCCGTCAACAGCCACTGAGTAGATCGTCTTGGAACTGTTGACCGCCAACAGAACTTTTCCGGTTTCGACACTGACTGCTCGGAGGTAGACCGTTACAAGGTCGCGGCGATACTGTACACTGCCGCCGATGCCCAGATAGACAGCGCCCAGGCCACCCGTCTGCACATTCGAGTCGTAGGAAATAATGCCGCCTTCGATCATTGTGCCGCCATAGAACATGGGCGGCAATGCGGGCAACTTCTGATTGTTAACTCCCAAATATTCTCCGCGTGTGACCTTCACGATCTGGCGTTCCTGCAGGAGATTCTTCAACGCACCGCGTTCTGCCACCGTGAACCAATCGCCATTTCCCGTATCGAGAAGCGATTTGACCAGAATCGAGTAACCCCCTCTTGTCACTGCGCTTGAATACTCCGTGTATTTCTCGTTATTCTTGAATTGCCCGGTCTGATCCTGAAAGTCGTACACAACCACAGGAATCGCCTCCAATGGTGGAGGAAGCCCCATAAGAATTTCACTTGCCCGCGTATGATCAGTGACATGCGCTTTCGACACAGCCGCATTCTTATAGAACGAACGCGTCGAGCAACTGCAGAGAGCGGCGATACTGATAAGCAACATGAGAACACTTTTTATTTTCATGACCACACCTTGTATTTTGATTATTGATCGAGGACGGTCAACGTCGTGGTACCATTGCCGGGATTGGTAAGATTAACCGTGATGTAGCCACTGCTCCGTTTATAGCTGATTGAGTTGCCGCCACCAAGATCGTAGGAGCCTGAAACAGCTGACCCTTTAAAAATCTCATTGTAAATTTTCAAGCTGATTTGACTGACAATGGATTGCTCAATCAGTGTCGCTGAACTGATCGACGAAGTCACCACCGGTTTGGAGACGCTGTTCATCAGCACGGAAGTGTCTGAAGGATTTGCACTCGAAAACAATCCGGCATTCTGTCCTTGAAAAATAAAACTGCTCGCTTCTGCTTTTGATGAATGGCTTGCCAAAAGAGCCAGAGCGCCTGCTCTAAGCACCACTCTCCCCTTCAACCTGCTGAAAAATACCATTGCTGACTCTCTGATGGTTAATTGTGAGGTTTTACTTGCTCAACGATCGTTTCTGTGCCGTTCTGTATTTTTACTTTTCGATTATGATCACCGCTCTGATTTTCATGAGAACGATTATGACGGCCCGTCTGCTCTACCCGCAGATCATTGTATTCACCTGTTTGACTCTGCTCAGCCACATTGTCGTCGCCCGTCTGCACCACATTTGATACATTTCGGTATCCGTTCTGATTGATTATTGCGGTATTCCCTCCTTTGTGAACTGCCTCCGCCCGAGCGGCTCCGCTTTTTTCAGGGTTGGACAACACTTCGTCCTGATAATTTTTCCCTGTCATTTCACTCCCTCCATTTTTTGCGTTCATTTGATTTCCCTCATCGCCTTGAGATACTGCACCACAAGCTCCGATCACACAACCAAAGCTCACCAAGGCTACTGACAGCTTATTCATCTGCGTCTCCCATATCTTGAAGTTACCTTCAAGAGCCGCGCGACTTTCGAAGCACGGCTCTCTTTTTAAAATTAACAGCGACATTAATGCTGAGTAATCATGGCATAATTACTGTTTCCTATCTGTATGATACGGGCCTGCTGCAACATACCCGACTGGTCGACCGTTGCAGCATTGGAGCTACCGCGCTGATCGATGGTAGCTGTCTGATTGCTGCCATACTGATCAATTGAAGCAGTGTTGCCGCTACCACCGGTATTTTGAATAATCGTGGCTTTGTTGTTATCGCCGCCCAATTCCTGGGTGATCGTTGCTTTGTTACCCTCAGCTGACTGACTGATGGTTGCGTTGTCACCCAGCCCGTACTGAGAGATTTCACCCCTATTGCCGCCACCGGCCTGAGTGAAAGTTGCGGTTTCTCCAACAGATAACTCTCCCTGGATAATGGCGGCACCGTTATCACTTCCTGCCTGACTGATGGTTGCAATATCACTTACACCGTTCTGAGTGATGCCACCAGTATTACCGCCGCCCACCTGAGTCATTGTCGCAGTTTCACCAACAGATAACTCTCCCTGAGTGATGGTGGTGCTGTTGCCGCTCCCACCAGATTGATTGATCTCTGCAGTATCACCCTCGCCAAACTGCGACACTTTTGCGTTATCATGATCTCCACTCTGATTGACTGTTGCGGTGTGATTGCCGTTACCTGCCAGCTTTATTTCCGCCGTCTCCCAGGACGATGATCCCTCCTGGTTGACGGTAATCGTATCCGGATACTCAGCCGTTTCCGTTTTGTCTGTCGTGATGGTACCATTAGATCCTGCCTGCGTGATAGTGACCGTATCCCCAAGCGGGTCAGCTAAAACCGGGGATGTTATCAGCAGAAATGCTGATAGGACGAGATGTGTTGATTTCATTGATTTCATAAGAGCGCTCTTTTTTTAGGTGTTATGAAAAAGAAAAGAGATAACGTTAATGCTGCGTAATCGTGACTGAGTTACCGTTGCCTGTCTGCGTCAGTTGGGCGAGCTTCAGAGTTCCTGCCTGGTCAACCGTTGCGGAGTTTGAGTTACCATTCTGTACAATTTCAGCGGTGTTGGAGAGGCCATTCTGCGAAATGAGAGCGTTGTTTGAGATGCCAGGCTGATCAATTGCTGCGATGTTTGAGCTGCCGGTCTGCAAAATAGAAGCGTTGTTGTTACTGCCGCCGTACTCCTGAGTGATCGTGGCGTTGTTCATGCTCCCTGTCTGGTTGACAAGTGCCTGCTGATTCTGTCCGCTCTGAGTGATCGTGGCTGTGTTGGAGATACCGTTCTCATGGATATTGGCCCCACTCGAATCAGTCGTTGCATCCTGAGAGATCGTCGAACTGTTGTGGCTCGAGCCAGTCAGCATGATCAATGCCGAATCCATAGAGCCAAGCTGCGACACATTCTCGACATCGTTATCGCCGGTCATCATGACCGTTGCGGTGTGATTGCCGTTACCAGATTGCGTTATGTGCACCTCTTCATTCGAGGAGCCTGAGCGCTGACTGACTTGGGCCAGATTCGGATTTCCATGTGACACACTCTGATCTATCGTGGCTGTGCCGTTAAATCCGCCCTCTGTGATATTGGCAATGTCGTCAGCTTCGCTGGCAAATACAGGAAAGTTTATCAGCAGCAATGCTGATAAAGCAAGGAGTGTTGATTTAACCGGTTTCATAAGACCATCCTTTCTTTACAGTGTTATTTTACGTTACAATACGCTCATAAACGTAATAATAAAGTAAATAAAGTTTTGATCTCCAAATATTACGCTATTATTTATTCAGTTTTTTTACTTAAAAAGTGACTTCTGGATTTATTAAAATCAGAGCGCTGTTGTATCTTTTATGGAGGGAGCTTGTTAAGAGTTATTTTCCCTTGATGGCTGATGTTGACTATACTTACGCAAACGATAATCTTTACTGATATGTATTTCGATCCAATGTATTTTGTTTTTGCCATGCCACCGATGGTGCTTGGTTTATGGGCCCAGTTCAAAGTGAAATCTGCTTTTAAAAAATATTCACAGGTACGCACCCAGACAGGGATTACTGGTGCAGATGCTGCAAGGCGTATTCTTCAGAGAGGAGGCCTCGGGAATGTGACTATTGAAACCGCCCAGGGGATGCTTTCCGACCACTATGATCCCCGAAGCAAAGCGTTACGTCTCAGTGAAGAGGTGTTCAACCTTCCAAGCATCGCCTCCGTGGGTGTAGCCGCTCACGAAGCAGGTCATGCCTTGCAGGACAAGTCGGGCTATTTACCGCTGCAACTGCGATCAATCATGGTCCCCGCGGTCTCAATCGGCAGCAATCTTGGTCCAATTATTTTCATGGCTGGTATGTTCCTTGCCGGAACACTTGGAACTACCCTTGCCTGGGCAGGAATCCTGCTCTTTGGTGCAACGGCACTTTTTGCTCTTGTGACTCTGCCTGTAGAGTTCGATGCAAGCCGCCGCGCAAAAGAGCTTCTTGTTTCACAGGGAATTGTGTCGAGTGCTGAAATGAAAGGAGTCAATGCCGTACTGGATGCTGCCGCGCTTACTTATGTTGCTGCTGCGGCACAGGCTATTACACAGTTACTCTACTTTCTCACCGTCATGAACCGTCGAAACTCATAATTCTTCCAAAAGGGTGCCAGACCGGTGCCCTTTGTTTTTAAAATCAATCCCAACATAGCCTTGAAAAACAGTTTCAGAAAAAAACCGCTGGCGCTTCTGCTTGAGGAGATTAAAAGCGAACACCGATTGAACAGGGTTCTTGGTCCTGTTGCTCTGACAAGTCTCGGTGTAGGAGCCATTATCGGAACAGGAATTTTTGTGCTTATAGGGGTTGCCGCTCATGACAAGGCGGGACCTGCAATAAGTCTTTCGTTTGCCCTTGCCGGTCTGGCCTGTATTTTTGCAGCGCTCTGCTATGCGGAGTTTGCTTCAATGGTGCCGATAGCAGGGTCGGCCTATACATACGCCTACGCCACCCTCGGGGAGCTGTTTGCCTGGATTATCGGATGGGATCTGATTCTTGAATATGGTGTAGCTTCGGCAACAGTCGCTCACGGATGGTCGCACTACTTTCAGGATTTCATAGGAATATTCGGGCTTGAGGTACCAAAACTCTTTGCCAATGCACCGCTCGACTTTGATCCAAACACGGGCATCATGAGCATGACCGGTTCCTGGTTAGATCTACCTGCCGTACTGATTACGTTTGCTGTCACCGCTATTCTGGTGAAGGGAATCAAGGAGAGTGCAGGATTCAACGCAGGGATGGTCATTGTCAAAGTCGCCATTGTTCTACTTGTCATCGTTCTCGGTGCAATGTATGTGAATCCTGCAAACTGGCACCCTTTTGCTCCTTTCGGCTATTCAGGACTGAGCATCTTCGGCCATACCGTCCTCGGTGAAGCAAGTCCCGGCGGCACCCCTGTAGGGGTACTGGCAGGAGCCGCTATGATTTTTTTCGCCTATATCGGCTTTGACTCTATTTCAACCCACGCCGAGGAAGCAAAAAACCCTCAGAGAGACATACCGATTGCCCTGATCAGCTCCCTTGTTGTCTGCACCCTGCTCTATATTGCTGTTGCGCTGGTTATAACGGGCATGGTACCTTATGACAAGATCAATATTGACGCCCCTGTTTCAAATGCTTTCAAGCAGGTCGGTATCGGCTGGGCCCAGTTTGTCATTTCGCTTGGCGCAATAACGGGTATCACTTCGGTATTGCTTGTCATGATGCTGAGTCAGCCGAGGATTTTTCTTGCCATGGCAAGGGACGGCCTGCTGCCGAAATCCTTTTTCGGTGCAATTCATGAAAAATTCAGAACACCATGGAAATCAACCATACTGACAGGGCTTTTTGTTGCTCTGCTTGGCGCACTGCTTCCCTTAAGACTGCTGGCTGAACTGGTTAATATCGGAACACTTTTCGCCTTTGTCATCGTCTGTAGCGCAGTGCTCATCATGAGAAAGAAACATCCGGAAGCTGAACGCCCCTTCAGGGCTCCTTTTGTGCCATTTGTTCCTTTTGCCGGTATTTTTACCTGTCTTATCCTGATGCTCTCTCTGCCGCCTGAAAACTGGATAAGGCTTTTTGTCTGGCTCCTTATCGGGTTTGTCATCTATTTTTTCTACGGGCGCAAGCACAGCATACTGAACAACCCTAACAAATAGTACCGGAAAATGACAGAGAGTAAAGTATTTCTCATTACCGGTGCATCGACTGGTATCGGTGAAGCAACAGCAAGACGGGCCATAGAAGCGGGATTCAGGGTTGTGCTTGCAGCTCGTTCAACGAATAAACTTGAACGCCTGCAGAGTGAACTTGGCAGCGAGAGGACACTTGCCGTCACCTGCGATGTGGCGAACTGGCAATCGCAAAAGGAGATGGTAGAGCAAACAATACAACATTTCGGCAGAATTGATGTTGTTTTTGCCAATGCCGGTTTTTCCAAAGGTTCAACATTTTACGGCGGTGAGGATAAACCTGAGGAGTGGCAGAAGATGGTTATGGTCAATGTTTTCGGGGCGGCCGCTACTGCCCGGCTGACACTGCCGGAACTGGTGAAAAACAGTGGTCATCTTCTTATTACAGGATCTGTGGTTGGTCGTGTCACCTCTCTGCGAAACCTCTACTCGGCAACCAAGTGGGCTGTCACCGGTATGGCACAGGCTATCCGCAATGAGATGGCTGGAACTGGAATCCGTGTCACCCTGGTTGAGCCAGGAATCGTTGATACACCCTTCTGGGATAACCTGCAGAAACCTGACTCTGCCAAAGAGTTACAGCCTGACGATATTGCCCGGGCGGTCATGTTCGCCGTCAGCCAACCGCCTCATGTCGATGTCAACGACATTCTGATTCGTCCTACGGGGCAGTTGCACTGAGACTCCTCATCAATGTAAATCAGGATAAATGAAAAACCCCGGTGGAGTGCCGGGGCTCGTAGTATTGTTACTGATTTTCTGTCATCATCCTACATAGGCCTCATAGATAATGCCATGCGATACAACTCCTGCGACATTTGCAATATTCTCTGCTGATTCCGAGAAATGAGCGAGCACCTGTGCACGAGTCTCTACTTTCAAGTCATTTATCCAGAAATCGTAGCCGCCCTGATCAAGATCCCTGCCGAGTACGTGATGATAGAGTAAATTGACAAAGGTAGAGTCACTCGGGTTATCACCGTACATCGCTTTAAACTCATTGCTCCCTATAAAACCTCCGGCTATATCGGTTAAAGATGCTCCATGTTCCATAACTTTATACCAGTACCCTAAACCGCCATAATCAGGTGAACGATCAAATGCTGCCTTGTAAATTCTGTATGACTCCAAGAGTGTTTCACTTGGGGATGCAGCAATGGTAAGTGTGTGATCGGAGAACTGAAGTTTTTCAACATAGCTTTCAGTAACAGTACCATCTATACCGGCATTATCATGTATTGAAAATCCTGTTCCTGCTAAAGTAATGGTGTAGTTATGTTCAATACCATTAAAAACAACAGTATCAACTGCAGCGCCCCCATAAATGAATACATTCCCTGAGCCAGCATGAAAGATGTTGTTTCCGTTACCAACGATAACAGGAAAATGAAAGACAATCTCCATATTCCAGTCTCCCGGATGGTTAATACTGAACTCTTCCAATGAAAACTTCTGGGTTTGTCCCAAAGCAATGTCAATATTTTGTGTAAACTCATAAGTAAATGGTTCAGCCTGTGTCATACGATGAAATTCTATTATGCTTACACTCACAGGACCTTCAAGCATAACAAAATCACCACTATCCCATAGTTGTAAACTGAAATCAGTGATCTGGTCAATACCCACACTGGATTGTTGAACCACATAGTCTTGAATAGACATTTTTTACTCCCATTAGTTAAAATTCGGTGTTCAAGATGGCATTGCAATTGTAACCAAAGCTATTTCACTCAACGTTAAAGTTAATATGCCTGCCATAACTTACACAAAAAAAGCGTTCTACCTGGGATGTTCAAGAATAATTAACCATGGCCAGTCCACTCAGGGCTTCCGCTCGCTTTCTTTCATCGACCGCCATCAACAGTTTGTTTGAGTCTCTGTCTCTTGGATTGCACGGATCAATTATAAGTTCTATCTTCAGAAATTTCCATCGGAAGTCAGCTTCTTCAGGAAGCCTTTCAAACTATCTCAGGGTAAATGCTTATCACTTTTGAAGGAATCGATGGAGCGGGCAAGAGCACCCAGATTAATAAATTAGTATCCTATCTGAACAGCAAGAACAGAGAGGTTCTGACCTTAAGGGAACCCGGCGGTACCGAGGTTGCTGAAAAAATCCGCACTATCCTTCTTGAAAGCCGGCATGAGATCAGCCCTATCGGTGAACTGCTTCTTTTTTCGGCAAGCAGAGTTGAACTCGTGCAACAGGTTATCAGGCCAGCGCTTGCTGTTGGCAAAACGGTCATCCTCGACCGTTTTTTTGATTCTACGACCGCCTACCAAGGTTATGGCCGTGGAATCGACCTTTCGCTGCTGCAGTCAATCATTGACATTTCGACCTGCGGCACCGTTCCGGATATCACTTTTTATCTGGATATAGAACCGGAAGAGGCTTTACACAGAAAATTTGAGCATGAGCTCCTTGATCGTATGGAGCGTTCAGGATTGGAATTCTACCAACATGTACGCCGAGGGTACCTTGAGATGATCAGCCGCAACAAAGAACGCTTTGTCTGCATCGATGCACTTTTGCCGGAAGTGACCATTCAAGGGCAAATCATAGCATTTCTTGAGGAGCGATTTCCTGCCTGATTACTATTTTTTTAGCGCACAGAAACATATAGGCGACATATAAACAGAAGAATCGAGTGGAGTGCAACTATTATTTTAATCCTTCTGTTATTTGTTAACTTTTTGTACAGTTTTTGTAAAGATTTTGCTTAAATTGAGAAACATATTACTCCATCTTCACTTCTTTACAGCACCCCATGCACGAGAGTATTCTTAAAGAACGTCAGTTAAGCACATGCACCACTTCTATCACGTTACAGGATATCCGTACCCTTAAAGAGCTCTACCACCTGAAGGCAGAAACACGTGAACTTCGGGAACCTGTCGTCAGAAACATCATCAAGCAGAGAGTTGTAGGACAGACGTGTGTTGAGTCGCTTAAAAATGCACTTTACTCACTGGAAACCATCTATATTGACGATGATACCGGGCAAAGACTTCTACGTCTTGACGGCATGAAGCAGATAGAGGTTGATCTTACCTACGAAATCAGGGAACTCCAGAAGGACATATACTATCTTGAGTATGGAGAGGATAAATTTATCGATTACCTTGCAAAGTTTATTCCTGACTTTCGGGTCTATGTCAACAACGGGGTTAATGCTCTCAGGGGGAAGCGGTTTAATGCCTTTATCACTGATCGTGACGGCACGACGAATAACTACTGCGGTCGATACCGTTCTTCAGTACAACCTATCTATAACTCAGTATTTCTGACCCGGTTTGCAAAGAACTGCTGCAAGTACCCTATTATTATCACCTCTGCCCCACTCAGAGACTTCGGTATCCTGAATGTCTCCATCAATCCGAGCAACACATTTGTCTACGCGGGTTCCAAGGGAAGAGAGTTCATTGATCTCAACGGTGAATTCAACAGTTTTCCAATCGATGAGAAAAAGCAGAAACTTATACGTCTTTTAAACGACCGTATGCTGGTGCTCCTCCAGGATCCGCATTTCGAGAAGTTCAACTTTATAGGTTCAGCATTACAGATTAAATTCGGCCAGACCACTGTCGCCCGCCAGGATATCAGCCACTCCATCAAAGAGGCCGAATCCGCGGCGTTTCTTGAAAAGGTGAAAAGCATTGTCCGTGAGATTGACCCGAGCGGCAATAATTTCAGAATTGAAGATACCGGTCTTGATATTGAAATTATTTTAACCATTGAAGGGGTTGCCGGCGAAGCGCCTATAAAGGATTTTGATAAAGGTGACGGGCTTTCCTTTATCTGCAAAAAGCTTGAATTAAACTCCTCCAAGAGTGCGACTCTTGTGTGTGGTGATACGCATTCAGACATTCCGATGCTGAAAAAGGCCGTTGAGATGTTTGATGATGTCTGGGCAGTGTTTGTCACGAGGGATGAGTTGTTAAAAAAGCAGGTCGAGGAGATCTGCCCGAACAGCTTTACCGTACCCTATCCTGATATCCTGCTGACCATTCTTGGCCTTCTCTCTCTATGAAAAAAATCTGCTTCATGTTAATTATTAATAAACCAGTATGAGCAACAACTTTAAAGGGGCAATATTTGATCTTGACGGTGTCATAACAGGCACTGCAAAAGTACATAGCCTTGCCTGGGAATCGATGTTTAATTATTTCTTGAAAAATTATGCAGAAATAAACGATGAACCATACGTCCCCTTTGATCCTGCTCATGATTATCACCGATATGTCGATGGCAAGCCTCGTATGGAGGGTGTAAAAAGCTTTCTCTTGTCGCGGGATATCGAGCTTCCCTACGGAGAACTTGATGACATTCCTGAAAAAGAGACGGTCTGCGGTCTTGGCAACCGTAAAAACAACCTTTTTTCTGAAATTCTCATCAAGGAAGGTCCTGAGGTTTATGCATCCTCTGTTGAACTCATCAATGAGCTCATCAAGAAAGGTATAAGAATCGGAATCGCCTCATCAAGCCGCAATTGCCAGCTTATTCTGCAGCTTGCCAAGCTTGAACATCTTTTTGAAACCCGTGTTGATGGAGAGGTTTCCATTGAGCTCGGTTTGAAGGGCAAGCCAAACCCGGATATTTTTGTCAGGGCAGCCAAAAATCTTGGTCTTGAACCTCATGAATGCGTTGTTGTCGAGGATGCCATTTCTGGTGTTCAGGCAGGATCCCGCGGTAATTTCGGGATGGTGCTTGGTATTGCCCGTGACATCGAAGGATCGAAGCTGAGGGTAGAAGGTGCCGATATTGTGGTCCGGGATCTTGCGGAAATCACTATTGCTGATATCGAGCGCTGGTTCAGTGAAGGTCTTGAATTCGAGGGCTGGAATCTGACCTATACCGATTCTTCGGCCAAGGATGAGAAGCTCCGCGAAACTCTTACATCAACTGGAAACGGATACCTGGGAGTACGAGGCGCTTATGAAGGTTCTTCCATTTCTCATTACCACTATCCCGGCACTTATATTGCCGGTATTTTTAATAGAGTTCCTTCTGAAGTTCACGGACAGACGATTTTCAATAATGACTTTGTCAATACACCGAACTGGCTCCCTATTGAGTTCAGAATAGGTGGTGGTGAGTTTATTGATCCGTTTGCGCAGAAAATACTCAGCTACAATCAGAACCTGAATCTGCGCAACGGTCTGATGGAGCGTGATATTGTCATCCAGGACAACTTGGGAAGAATAACAAATATCCGCACCCGCAGATTTGCAAGCATGGATGATCCTCACCGCTGTGCGCTGACACTCACCCTGAAGCCGATCAATTACAGTGCTGAAGTCGAGTTCCGCTCAGCAATAGACGGACGAGTGAAAAACAAGAATGTCGCGCGATACAACGGCCTGACAAATGACCATCTTGAACACATCGAAAGCAGCCGTGAAAAAGATATCATGCTGCTTCATGTCAAAACCAATGTTTCACATTACGGCATTGTGACCGCGGCCAAAACCAGGGTGCTGAGCCATGGAAAACCTTTGAACATCGAGCGAACCACATTAAGTGATACACGATATATCGGAGAGTCATTTAAACTGCATCTCAATCCAAACAAAGGCTGCACCATAGAAAAACTGGCCTCCATTCATACGACACTGGATGAGAAATACGCCAGTCCAGTTAAAGCTGCTCGTCTTTCTCTTGAAAGCAAGGACTCTTTCGACTCACTGTTTGAGGCCCATGCCAAAGCTTGGGAAAAAATCTGGGAAAAGGCGGATATTATCATACAGGGTGATCGCTTCAGCCAGAAATTGCTTAGACTGCACACCTATCACATGATGTGCACAGCTTCACCACACAATCCAACTATTGATGTCGGAATGCCGGCCCGCGGTCTAAACGGGGAGGCTTACCGTGGTCATATTTTCTGGGATGAAATCTTTATACTGCCGTTTTTCAACCGCCACTTCCCTGATATTTCAAAAGCGCTGCTGATGTACCGCTATAACAGGCTTGATGCCGCAAGGGAGTATGCGCGTGAAAAAGGTTACAAGGGAGCCATGTTCCCCTGGCAGACGGCGGATGATGGACGCGAGGATACGCAGATCCTCCATTTCAATCCAAAAAGCGGTGCATGGGGACCTGACCTCAGCAGTCTGCAGCGACATGTTTCGATAGCAGTATTTTACAATGTCTGGCGCTATATTTACGACACTGATGACACGGAATTTCTGAATGAGTACGGCGCAGAACTGATGTTTGAAATTGCAAGATTCTGGGCATCGATTGCCACCTATTCGCCTGATACCAGCAAGTACCACATAGAGGGAGTAATGGGACCGGATGAATTTCATGAGTCCTTGCCTGGAAGTGGCAAGGAGGGACTGAAAGACAATGCCTACACCAATATTATGGCTGTCTGGCTTTTTGACAAAGCGGCTGAGGTCGGTGAGAAAATTGATCCGGCCATACTCAGACACCTTATTTCGAAAATCCATCTCGGTTTTGATGAACTCAAGCAGTGGAGGGATATCAGCAGCAACATGAATATTCTTGTTGACAGCAATGGCGTCCTTGAACAGTTCGATGGCTACAAGAGTCTCAAAGAGCTTGACTGGACTCACTATCGCTCAAGATATGGCAATATCCACCGCATGGACAGGATCCTGAAAGCCGAGGGAGATACTCCAGATAATTACAAGGTTGCCAAACAACCTGATGTTCTGATGACATTCTATACGATCTCACCAGGTGAAGTTGCTGAACTGCTTGGAAAAATCGGGTATAAAGTTCCAGATGACCTGACTCTTGTCAGAAACAATTACGCGTTCTACGAACCAAGAACCAGCCACGGTTCAACGTTGAGCAAAGTGGTTCACAGTATCATTTCAAGTTACCTGCATGATGGTCATGAAATGGCATGGAAATGGTTTTCAGAGGCACTTAAAAGTGACATTCAGGACACACAGGGTGGAACTACCCAGGAAGGAATACATTGCGGTGTCATGGCTGGAACACTTGATACGGTTATCCGTTATTTTGCAGGTATTTCCTTCTACAATGAGAAGCTCAATGTGCATCCCAACAGGCCGAATCACTGGAAAAATCTCAGCCTGAGCATCTGTTTCAGGAAAAACCGTTACGCTATCACCATTGCAGAGCATGATATTATAATCACGTTGCTTCAGGCAGAGGGAGATGAGGCGCCGGCATGTATTGCTGGAAAACATCTCACCCTGAAAAAGGGAGTTGCGTACCACTCCGCTTCGGTTTGAACATCTTATATTTTTTTGACCTATTGGATCTGTTTTTATGCGCCTTTCAAATTTTCGATATACACTGCCTAAAAGTAAAATAGCCGAAGAGCCATCTACGCCCAGGGATAAGTGCAAAATGATGGTATTGAACCGGCGGAAAAAGGATATCGAGCATAAGGTTTTTGAAGATATCGCATCCTATTTTAAAAAGGGTGATCTGCTTGTCTTAAACAACAGTCGGGTTTTTCCTGCCAAAATATTCGGACAGAAGGAGAAGACGGACGCGAAAATTGAGGTATTCCTGCTTAGAGTTCTCAATAAAGAAGCTGGATTGTGGGATGTACTGGTAGATCCGGCAAGAAAAGTAAGGGTTGGAAACAAAATTTATTTTGATGAAGATGTCGTTGCCGAGGTGGTTGACAATACCACATCCCGCGGGAGAACGATAAGATTTCTTAATCCTGACATAGATGTTTTCAGTCTTGTTGAAAGAATCGGCACGATTCCTCTTCCGCCCTATTTCACCCGCCAGCCCATTGCCTCGGACAAGGAAAACTACCAGACCGTCTATGCCAGCCAGACCGGGGCAGTGGTAGCCCCCATGGCAGGATTGCATTTCACCATGCCACTCCTCCAGAAAATCCAGAAAATCGGGGTAAAAATTCTGCCGATAACCCTTCATCCAAGCTTGAGCACCTTCAATGCCATTGAAGTGGAAGACGTTTCCAAACATAAAATGGATTCGGAATATTTTAATATTCCCTATCAGACAGCAATGGAAATCAATGATACCAAGGTTAATAAAACCGGACGGATTATCGCTGTCGGAACAACGACGTGCCGGGTTCTTGAGGCCAATGCTACCGTTGACGGAAAAATAAAATTCGGAAGAGGCTGGACGGACAAGTTTATCTATCCCCCATACCAGTTCAAGGTTACCGATGCTCTTGTCACCAATTTTCAGCTTCCTGAAACAACGCTGCTCATGGCCGTCAGTGCATTTGCCGAACACCGACTGCTTATGGAAGCTTATAAATCAGCACTGAAAGAGGATTACCGTTTCCTGGCTTATGGAGATGCCATGTTTATTCATTAAAACCCCCTGAAGGGACTGATCTCTCTCACTATGAAGGCCATTGCCATTATTGCCGCAAGCGGTATCGGAAAGCGAATGCAGCTCATGGATGGACAGTGTAAACAGCTGCTTGAAATTGCCGGGTTTCCTGTTATTCATCATACCATAAAGGCATTTCAGGCAGCCTCTTCAGTCAGCGCCATCTACATTGCCACAAAAGAGGAAAACATTGCCACACTGAAGGGTATGGCTGCATCCGCGGGCTTCAGTAAGGTAACCGCTGTTCTTGAGGGTGGCAAAGAGCGTCAGGATTCGGTGAAGAACTGCATCAAGGCAATTGAGCATGAAATTCGCCTGACGGGAAATGAACCGGACACCATTCTTGTTCATGACGGAGCCCGCCCATTCATAAAGCCAGAAGAGATCGATGAAATATCGCGTCTATCGCTCCAGTTCGGAGCTTGTGTTCCTGCAACAAGACCAAAAGACACCATCAAGTATATCGGGTCTAATCCTGACTTTTTCGGGGAAACACCGGATCGAAGCAGGCTGCTTCAGGTTCAGACTCCACAGGGATTTCGCTGCGAGCTTCTCATCCAGGCTCATGAACAGGCAGAACTGGAACGCTGGTATGCAACGGATGACGCCGCACTGGTGGAACGTTTTTTTCCTGAACAGCCCATCAAAATTTTTGAAACAGGCTATCACAATATAAAAATCACAACACCGGAAGATATTCCTGTTGCGGAAGCGATTTTCAGCCAGAGGGCTTCATGGTCTTAACACGCTAAAAAAGAACAAATAAAACGTTCGCACAGCTTGTTTATTCCTCTCTGCTATGGTATATTTTCAGCCCGGAAAATGGTGAGGTAGCTCAGTTGGTTAGAGCACAGGATTCATAACCCTGAGGTCGAGGGTTCAACTCCCTCTCTCACCACAAAAAAAAGCGGGTGTAACTCAGTTGGTAGAGTGTTTGCTTCCCAAGCAAAATGTCGCGAGTTCGAATCTCGTCACCCGCTCATTTCGGGATATAATTCTTTTCTGTTGGCTCATTCTCTCTCATGACTCTCTCCTCTATTTTCGTTACCCCTGTCAGTGTTGAGGAAATCAACAGCACGCAAATCATTGATGGCCAGATGGCCCGCCATCTCGGTATTGAAATGACCGAGATCGGAGTAGATTTCATGACGGCAAAAATGCCTGTCGATCACCGTACCATTCAGCGCATCGGTATTCTGCACGGAGGCGCATCACTGGCTCTTGCTGAAACTGTGGGAAGTATTGCCGCATCCTACTGCGTTGACCGCGACTTCTTCTACATTGTGGGACAGGAGATAAATGCCAACCATATCCGCCCGGTAAGGAGAGGATTTGTCTATGCAACCGCCACTCCCCTGCACCTTGGAAAAAGCTCTCAGGTATGGGATATCAAGGTGAGAAATGAAGAGGGTAAACTGACCTGTGTCAGCCGTTTTACTGTTGCTGTCCTGAAGAAAGAACCATAACAACAAGAGTCTGACACTGCCAGACTCTTGTTGTTGTATTTATTTCTTCTCTTCCGGTTTTTTGGGTAAATCAACTTTCAGATGCAGTTCACGAAGCTGTGCGGGGGTTACTTCCGAAGGTGAGGACATCATGAGATCCTGGGCCTGCTGGTTCATGGGGAAGGCAATAACTTCACGAATGTTCTGCTCATCCCGCAAAATCATCACAAGACGGTCAAGGCCGGGAGCTATGCCTCCGTGGGGTGGAGCGCCAAGTTTGAAGGCTTCGATCATGTGACCAAACCGCTCGTCCACCTCATCTTTGGTGTATCCGGCAATACCGAATGCCTTATACATGATATCGGGTCGGTGGTTACGGATGGCTCCGCTTGAAAGTTCGATACCATTACAGACGATATCGTACTGATAGGCGAGAATATCGAGCGGAAGCTTTGTTTCGAGCGCATCCATCTCTCCCTGCGGCATGGAGAACGGGTTGTGTGAAAAGTCGATCTTTTTGGCTTCTTCGTTGTATTCATACATCGGGAAGTCAACAATCCAGCAAAATGAGAGTTCGTCTTTGTCAAGCGTAAAGAGATCAGCAAAATAGGTTCTCATGCCTCCCATAATTTTGCAGGTGTGTTCCCATTTACCGGCACCGAAAAAGACAACATCGCCAGTTTCAAGAACAAGCTGCTCTTGAAGATGTGAGAGATCTTCTTCAGAAAGAAATTTGACTACCGGGCCTTTCGGGCCTTCTTCCCTGAACTGGATATAAGCCAGCCCTGCAGAACCGAGCTCCTTGGCCCGTTTTTCCGCTTTGTCGAAAAACAGTCTTGATTCATGAGCCCGGCCCTTTAAAACAAGAGCTTTCACGCAACACCCCTCTCTGGTATTATTTGCAAATACCTTGAACCCTGAATCCACAAAGAGCGGAGTAACATCACTGATTTCAAGCGGAATTCTCAGATCGGGTTTATCTGTCCCGAAACGGTTCATAACCTCCTTATAGCTGATTCGCGGAAATGGAAACTGCGAAATCCGCTTTTGCGACATGGTCGTGGTAAGATGCTCGATCAGGCCTTCAAGAATGGCGAACAGATCATCCTGCTCAATAAAAGCCATTTCCATATCGAGCTGATAGAACTCACCGGGACTGCGGTCGGCTCGGGCATCTTCATCCCTGAAACAGGGGGCTATCTGGAAGTAACGGGGAAAGCCCGATACCATCAGCAGCTGCTTGAACTGCTGCGGGGCCTGAGGAAGTGCATAAAATTTACCTGGATGAAGACGGCTTGGAACCAGAAAGTCCCTTGCGCCTTCCGGAGAGCTTGAGGTAAGAATCGGCGTCTGTATTTCAATAAATTCTTTCTCTTCGAGATAGCGACGGACAGCTGCCGTCAGTCGGCTGCGAAAAATAATATTCTCATGAATTTTTTCGCGACGCAGGTCAATAAAGCGGTACTTCAAACGGAGTTCCTCCGATGTCGGCACCTCATCGGCTACAGGAAAAGGCAATGGTTGCGCGTGACTTTCAACGGTGATCTGACTGACCACAACCTCGATCTCACCTGACGCCAGACGGGGATTGACTGCCCCCGGAGCGCGCCGGACAACGATACCCTCTATTCTGATAACCGATTCAACATGAAGCTGTTCGGCTTTTGCAAACAGTTCACGCTGTTCCGGCTGTATAACAAGCTGACTGATACCGGTATGATCCCTCAAATCTATAAAAATCAACCCACCATGATCCCTTTTTCTATGAACCCATCCTGCAAGCTTCACTGAGGTATGCTCAAGCTCCGGACTTAATAACCCGCAATAATCAGAGCGGAACCGGTTTTTCAGAGTCTGCGTGCTCCATGCAGCTTTACTCATATTGTTCTATCGTCCTTTGACATTGAAAAAATTTTAACCCGCCTGAAAAAACTGAATATGTAGAATTTTTAATAATATATAAAACACCTTGAGCCCCTCAGTAAACAAGTTCGCCCCCGAATTCCCTGATAATAAACCTTATGACCTCATTGCTTTCCGCGAGTTCCTGAAAAATGGTAAAGAGTGTCTTCTCTTTTGTACATGCATCTTTCTCCGCATCATAGAGAATACGGAGCTTCAGGGGCAGTGCGTAAAACTCTGATACCTCCTTTTGAAGAACGGCGATATCGAGCAGGAGTTCTTCATAGGAAAACTTTTTGCAGCAGACAATGTCGAGTACTCCACTTGGGCTGCACGCTTCAAGTTCACAGGATTGCAGGTGGGTTGCCATGAAGTTCTGGGTTTTCCTTGAAATATGATCAAGAAACTGACGCCATTCAAGCTTCAGAGTATCAAGATCGGCTATCTTTTCGAGCGCAACTGCGCCAGCCTCACTTATGGTGTTTGTCGGCACATTAGCTCGAAGCTGCTGAACAGATGGATTCGAGGCAAAACCTGAAAGTTTTTTTTGCCAGGAGCCAAGATCGATATCCCCTGTTTCCGAGGGCTTAAGGGTTGGGAGATGTTCTGAAACCGACGGAGCCGAGGGAGAGGATACCGTGAGCTTTTTCAGAGGCTTGTCAGGGACTTTTTTTTTTGAGGAACAGCCGGATGCACAATATCAATAAGCTTCAGAAGTGCAAGCTCAAAACGAAACTGGTATTCAAACTGAAACTTCAGCTCTTTCTGGGTCAGCAGAAGAAAATCAACCATCTCCATGACAGAGCGTGGAGATAAATTGCCAGCATCACGCTGATAACGATCACGTATCGCATCGGGTCGCTCAACAAGACGAGTCGAAGATAGATTCTGCACCACCAGAAAATTCCTCAAATGCTCAATGAGTTTTTCAAGAAAATCCTGTTCGTCATACCCATTTCTTATCACAAACTGGGCAACGTCAAGCATCCTGACAGGATTGTGCTCCGTAACGGCGTCAGTAACGGCAAACATCTGATCATCATCAATATAGTTCAGCAGCTCGGCAACACCTTGGTAACTGATAGAGCCTTCATGATCATTCTCTGCTGAAAAGGCTATAACCTGATCCAGAATACTCTGGGCATCGCGCATCGATCCCTGAGCCTTGCGGCCAATAAGCTGAAGAGCATCACTATCAACGGTTATATGCTCGGCATCACAGACAAGCTGAAGCTGACGCTGGATATCCTCGAGAGGAATCCGCTTGAAGTTGAAACGCTGACACCGTGAAGCAATTGTAGCCGGGATCTTGTGAAGCTCGGTAGTGGCAAAAATAAAAATAGCGTGCGGTGGGGGCTCTTCCAGGGTTTTGAGAAATGCATTGAAGGCTGCTATGGAAAGCATGTGCACCTCATCGATAATATAGACACGATACTTTCCTTTCTGCGGTCCATACCGGACATTGTCACGCAGCATGCGGATATCATCGACACTGTTGTTGGAGGCGGCATCAAACTCTGCAATGTTGAAGCTGGTGCCTGCATCAAAGTCTCTGCAGCTTTCGCACTCACCGCAAGGTTCGGTCACCTGCTGCAGGTATTCAGGGTCTTCCATCATTTTCAGGCAGTTAACTGCTTTGGCGAAAACCCTTGCCGCAGTTGTCTTGCCCACGCCTCTCAATCCTGAAAAAATATACCCATGTCCAACTCTTCCCATCCTCAGCGAGTTCTGGATAGTACGGGTAACATGCTCCTGTGCGGTAATATCAGCAAATTTGGCGGGTCTATATTTCCGGGCTATAACCTGATACGTCATAAATGTTCTTGATTAATATCCTCTAACAAGGCAGCAACGGGCATATTCAGAGTGTTTTTCAGGCAATCCGATACCCCTTTTCTGATTGTTTCCAAATGTACGCTATTACCTTCTGAAATCAGCGAAGCGTTTTCGTCACTTGTAAATCCAGGCGGAAGTATTGCATAGAGATCGTAAAGCGTCAGAACATAAAGATCTCGACTGACAGCCAGGTCACCATTTGCCGTTATATGAACTACATCGTGCTGAAGCAGAATATCAATAATTTTTCTTAAATCGGAAGGCTGCAGCGCATAAACCGTCTTTAAAATCTTCTTCATATTCATTGCACGACCGTTTTTCTGACCGTTCCATATTAAACCGAGTACCGAAAGAATCACTGGAACACCCCGCAATGGATTGAATGATTCAACTACTCCGCCAAGGGGTTTCAGAGCTCCAAGACAAAAAACAAATTCCGCACCTGTCAACACAACAACCCATCCGAGATAAATCCAGAAAAAAAGCATGGGAATAACCGACAATGCCCCGTAAATATGCTCAAACGTGGAAATATGAGTGACATAAAAGACAAACCATATTTTTGAGAGTTCGAACATCACTGCGGCAAGGAACCCTCCGGACATGGCATGAACAAACCTTACCCGACGATTCGGCACAAGCATGTACAACAGAAAAAATGCAAAAATCGAATTAATAAAGGGAAGGTAGGAGAGCAGTCGGGTTTTCAGTTCGAGCAGGGGGCCTTCAGTAAACACCGTATACCAGACGTATGAGCTTGCTGCAAGACTGCTACCGATAAGCACCGGTCCAAGCGTCAGTACCGTCCAGTAGAGGGTAAAGCCCTGCAGTGCCTTTCGGGGAGCATGCACCTCCCATATTTCATTCAGGGTATGGTCGACAGTCGAAATGAGAAAGAGGGCAATAATAAACAGAAACACCCCGCCAAGAAGAGGGACGCTGGATGTTTTCCCTATAAAATCTGTGAGATAGTGATGGAGCACCGTACCAGCGCCTGGCATGAAATTCTGGACAAGAAAATCTTCAATTGAGCGCTTAAAGGGAGCAAATACAGAAAAAACACTTAATATTGACAAGATGACTGCAAGAACAGGTACGATTGAAAGCAGCGTCTGAAAAGCCAGGGAACCTGCTCCAAGAAAAATCCTGTCATGAATAAAATTTTTCCAGAAAAACGGCACAAAAGCACGCACATACTGCGGGATGTCAGAACGGGTGCTGACTGCGGGCTTTTTAATTGTTTTTTCGGCCTCTTCCATGGTTCTTTTTTTTCTTCACTCTCCAGGACTGTACTCGCTTGCAACAGATCTGACTCTTGTCATCAGCAGCAAACCAATGGTGAAAAACATCAACAGCGACGCAAGTGCGGCTTTCTGGCTTCCGGCATGGGCCGATACCAAACCAAACACAAGAGGCCCGACTATGGCCGAAGCTTTACCGAATGTGCCGTCATAAAAACCAAAAAACTCGGTAACATGCTCTCGTGGTGTCAGTCTGGCCATCATAGACCGGGATGCAGCCTGGGATGAACCCATAGATAATCCGGCAAGCATTCCTGTATAAAAAAACAACTCTTTCCTGTCTGCAAAAATAGCAGCCAGAACAACAACAAACCAAATAAGGAGCGTAATAACAATGGTTCTTTTCGGTCCGATTTTATCAGTAACAAAACCAAAAATAATGGAACCGGCAATAGCGGTCGTCTGCACCAGCATAAAAAAGACGATCAGTTCACCGGTTGTAAAGCCAAGGGTATTCTGGGCATAAATAGAAGAAAAGGCGATAACGGTTAAAATAGCATCATTATAGAAAAAATATGCCAGGAGAAAACGCACAAGATCGGGATAGCTCATGATATGGCGAACCGTATGCTTCACTTCTTTTAGAGAACTTGCGAGTGCTGTAAAAGAGATGGCCTGTCTTTCCTCTTTTTGCTGATCACGAAGCACAAAAAAAATCGGTGCAGCAAAAAGTGCAAAAAAAAGTGAGGCGATAAAAATGCTGAACTGTACATTCGGGGCATTGGAAAGGACAATTCCTTTACTCAACAATGGTTTTGTCAACAGCAGTATGGCAAAAGCTCCAAGATAGCCCATGGCAAAACCATACCCGGAAACTCTGCCGACACTTTTATCCGTAGCGATTTCCTTGAGATAGGCATCATAAAAAACAAGTCCGCCCTCAAAACCTATATTGGCAAGAATAAAAAGAGCGATCGCGGCAACTGCCATTCCTGGACCGGACAGGGAGAGCAAAGCCGTGGCAATAACTGAAATCAGAGTAAAAACGAAAAGAAACCGTTTACGTTTTCCGGAATAATCGGCTGCAGCTCCAAGGACGGGTGAGATAAGTGCAACAAGCAGCATCGAGAGGCTGATGCTGAACCCCCATAACGCATCTCCGGATGGGTCTCCGTTGCAGATGACGTTTTTGAAGTAAAGGGGAAAGACGAAGGTAACCATTATAACGCTGAAAGAAGTGTTTGCAAAATCAAAGAGCAACCATGAAAACACTTTATATTTCTGCGTATAAGGCATAACTGATACATATAATGATTTATACAGACATTTGATTTTTGCAAAGAGTGCCTAAATAGCTACAAAAAGCAACATTTCCGATAAAAAATAAAGCCCCCCAATGACCGGTCGGGAGGCAACGAGTATGCTTAAAACTAACACATTTAATGAGTCATTCCAACTCTTTCGTTTTTGATCAATGACGGATTGCAGGATTGCGATCCAAGGTTCAGGTGTTTATTGCAGGTCTATTTTAACATCACATACGTCGTCGTGTGGTTGCTTTGTGATAATGTAGCCGATACGGTTAATGAAATGGAAACCAGGGCTCAAGTACCACTGGCCATCATCGCTTTCTATGACTGTCCAGACATAGCGTTCGTCGTACCGCTTGACATAGAACAACTCCGCAATAAAAAAGCCACGACTTTACGGAGATCTATGGTTGGTATGAAGTGACTAAAGGTTCTCTTTTTTTCCCTGATGCCAGTCTCTTAATCTTTCTCGGAGTCTAAGCGCTTTTTTGATAACTCAACGTATTCTGACGATAACTCAATACCGACAAAATTGCGATTAAGCTTTTTAGCAGCGACAGCAGTCGTACCACTTCCCATAAAAGGGTCTAAAATAATCTGAGCATCAGTACTTGATATAATACGTTCAATAAGAGCCACAGGGAAAGGTGCGGGATGTTCATTCTTCATCTCTTGAGTGAATTCCCAAATATCACCGTGAGAGTTCGCTCCCTTAGCCAAGACAAAATCTTTTTTACATATCATATAGATTACTTCGTAAGTAGGTAAAAAATAACCCTTATTGAAGTTGAACCCTCCTTTCCTTCGCCAAATTATTATTTGCCGCACAGGAAAGCCAGCGACTATATCTTGACGATCTTGCAGCAGACCCGCCTGTACTCTCCATTTGTGATTGTAAAAAATTGCTCCATTATCCTTAATCAGCCGAAACATTTCCGTTAAACAATCACGCTGCCATTTGGCATATTCATCATGTGGCATGTTATCATTATGGTCCGTGTACCCATTGACAAGAGCGGCGTTAGCCCACTTGCCACCTCGTCCGTCCTTCATACCATGACCTGTGGAATTTTTCAGGTTGTACGGCGGGGAGGTCACGACAAGATCCAAACAAGAATCTGGCATCTTGCGCATCACATCCAGTGCGTCACCACAAATAAATTTGTCATGGAAGGATGAGAGAACATCGGCGGTGTTCTTGACGGATGAATCGTCTTGCTTCTCTGATATTAAATTTTGCATAGTCTCTTTTATCCCTCTTTCTTTACCTCTACATTTTTTCAAACCTTGCCTGATTTATCGGTTTAATTTACCACAATTTATTGCTGAGTGCGGAGGTAAAGTTAGGAAAAACATGAATACCAAGCATGGCATTTTTGTCACCCTAACAGGTTGCTGACGGTGAAAAGGTCAACGCCTGCGGTGAGGAGAAGAGTTGCGTAGGTGTGCATGGTGATGTTCTTTTTTATGCCTGAGGCCTTCACCCATCGCTTAAAAAACTGTTTTTGTGGTATAGAAAAATTGCAGATCACCAGGTTTCTTCTGCTGGTCAAGATATGCCATCGCTGTTTTCGAGATTGGGAGATGCTTGTTGCTTCCTGTCTTGGTCTGCTTGTGTACTAAGATTCCGTCTTTGATGTCTCTGCTGGAATTGGTTTCAAATGATGCGCTTTGTACCCATCGATGAATTTCCGATCAACCAGTGAAACAAGGTGATGGAGCTTCGGCCGTACGGTGAAAGGTACCTATAACACCGCCAACTATTACGAGCCGAGAATATGCTGGTAGAGCGATTCAAACAGTGGTCTTCCGTCAAGCGATCCGAGCAGCTTTTCACTGGCTCTTTCCGGATGCGGCATAAGGCCGAGGACATTGCCCTGGCGATTAATGATACCGGCAATATTTTTCAGTGAACCATTAGGATTGGCTGCATCGGTTACCTCACCCGCTGCGTCGGTATATTTAAAAACAATCTGGTCGTGCTCTTCAAGGCTTTCGATCACTTCAGAAGGGGCAAAGTAGTTACCTTCACCATGTGCGATGGGTATCGTGAGCACATCATCCTCTTTATACCGGGTGGTAAAGATCGTAGAGCAGTTTACAGGTCTGATGTTTGTCTGACAGCAGAGAAACTTTTTATCTCTGTTCCGGGAAAGAGCGCCTTCAAGCAGGCCGCTTTCAAGCAATACCTGAAATCCATTGCAGATGCCAAGTACAGGAAAACCCTTGCGTGCGAACTCGATAACCTCCTGCATGATCGGTGAAAAACGGGCAATTGAGCCAGCTCGCAGATAGTCGCCATAGGAAAAACCGCCAGGGAGAATAATTGCCTGTGCCCCTTTAAGATCATGCTCATTATGCCAGAGCATAACCGGCCTGAGACCATCAAAAGAAGCTACAGCATATTCAGTGTCATGATCACAGTTTGAACCGGGAAAAACAACAACGCCTACAAGTACATCTGCCATAGTTGAATGCTATTTATTTAACGGGTTCCAGCTCAAAGGAATAATTTTCCATAACCGGATTCGATAACAGTTTCTGAGAAATCTCATTGGCAATGCGTTCGGCTTGAAGCTGATCCTGTTCATTGATAGTCACTTCGATATACTTACCAATTCTGGCCGACTCCACGGTACCATAGCCAAGATTTTTCAATGCATGCTCTACGGCTTTTCCTTGAACATCAAGAATCGACTGTCGAAGGGTAACCTTGATTTTTGCAGTATAGGGCATTATGAGAGGTATAGTTGAATGGAAAAAAATTCAAAGCTGCCATTGACGGCACAACAAAGTGAACGACCGAACAATACCGAGCAGAATATACAATAACATGGCAAGAAAAAAAGCCTTGGCATGAAAGAGAAGAACACAGAAAATGGCAACAATATAGAGTGACATCTGCAGAGGCTTCTGCCGGAAAGATTCTACCGTTGGCTTTGGGAGAGCATCATAATTCACCTTACTGACCATGAGTATGGAAAGCGCAGTAGAAAGCCATGCCAGGACAACATGCATCGACTTTGCGGGAAAAACGGGGTCAACGCTCATCCAGAGAACAAAGCCTGCTATGGTTAACGCCTGAGCCGGAGTCGGGAGACCGGAGAAGGATTCTTTGGTATAGCCGATCATGCTGATATTAAATCGCGCAAGCCTCAGACCGCTGCCGATCATGAGCAGAGCACTGACACATATACCAGTAATCCCCGGCAGACTTTCAAGACCGAACTTGTAGATAAGATATGCCGGAGCCGCTCCGAAAGAGACAAGATCTGACAGTGAGTCGAGCTCAACTCCAAAATCAGAGGTGCCATTGGTGATTCTGGCCACAAACCCATCGATGGTATCAAAAAAAGCGGCAAGAATAATAAACCAGCATGCCGTCATAAAACTTCCCTCTCCAGCCATAACAATGGCGATATAGCCGGAAACCATGTTCATGACGGTAAAAACGGACGGAACGAATGAACGCGAGACGAACGAAAATAACTGTGGACGATCCTGTGAACTGTTTTTCAGAAAAGGAGGGTAGCGTTTCAGAGCCTTTTTTTTACCAGAATCATCCATATAATAAAAGTATCGAACATCAGAATAAAGATTATCCGGAAAGGCACAACAGTGCCATTTTAGGGTGTTACTTTGAAAAGTACAATCTTTTCAGCAAGATATTAAACAGAAAAAAAGAAGAGAGGCCTCCCTCAGTAACTTTCATCTGCTGTAGGGAACTCCTTCTCCCTGACATCGTGAACGTACTGGCGGACGACATTTTCTATAACCGTGTTTAAATCAGTGTACCGGCGGACAAAACGAGGATGAAATTCCCTGTTCAGGCCAAGGATATCGTTGATAACCAGAACCTGGCCGTCACATTCCGCACCTGCACCAATACCGATCGTAGGAATGGTAAGAGAACTCGTAACTTCGGCTGCAAGTGCAGATGGAATTTTTTCGAGCACTATGGCAAATGCTCCAGCCTCTTCAAGAACCCGGGCATCTTCAAGAAGTTGTGCAGCCTCCATCCCTTCCTGGGCTCTTACCTTGTAACTGCCGTACTTATAAATCGACTGCGGCATGAGGCCGAGATGGCCCATAACCGGAATACCGACATCGGTAATCCTCTTGACGGTTTCGGCAATAATGCTGCCCCCTTCCAGCTTTACCGCATCACACTCATGCTCTTTCATGATCTTTCCTGCATTACGCAGCGCCTCCTCACCGGAAAGCTGATAACTCATGAACGGCATGTCGATAACCACCATCGCCCTGTTGGTCTCGTCTTTCACTCCCCTGACAACGGCTTTCGCATGATAGATCATCTCATCGATTGTGATTGGCAGTGTCGTACTATGACCGGAAAAAACATTGCTTGCTGAATCGCCTACAAGAATGACATCAACACCGGCACGGTCAAGAATCCTTGCCATTGTATAGTCGTAAGCTGTCAATACAGAGATTTTTTCGCCACCCTGCTTCATATCAAGCAGTCTTCTCGTTGTAACATGAGAAGCTTTGTGTTGAGCGCGACTGTTCATGGTGCTTACCGCTTTAATGGTTTAGATAATTCATGCTCTTCGAGAATATCCGACAACTGATCGGGATAAAGTTCTTCAACCTCAAGACCATAGCGCTTTTCAAGAGCATTCCGCATCAGTTCCGTCAGACGGTTGTATTGTGGAATGTAGCCGAGAATCTCGTCGAGCGAGATGGTCTTTCGTTCCATTTCATCCCTGATACTCTCGAAGGCATCCCCTTGAGAAAAAGTAATAAACTCAGACAGATCTTTATGACGTCCTGAAAGCGGAAGCGACCCATGCTGCAGAAGTACATTTCTGCTCTTGCGTTGTGCCGAACCAACCAATTTCCGCCCCTCCACCTGTAATTCATGGCGGGCCGATGCAGTAAAACAGCTGACCGATCCAGCTGTCTGCGCTCCCTGCGCTCTCTGCAGTGTCGATCGGCAGAACTCTGCATGAATACCCAGACCTTCGAGAGCAAGTTGAATCACCTCGTGAACCATCCGGTAGAGCACAGCATTCTGTTCAGAAGAGTCTGAAAAAAAGCTGTAGGTGAATTCATCAGCATGAAAAACCGCCCGCCCGCCGGTCGGCCTTCGGACAACATCAATACCTGCACTGCGGCATTTGTCGGCATCAATCCCCGATGCGTCCTGATTGTACCCAAGAGTAACGGCATAAGGCTGCCAGGCATAAAAACGCCATAGGCAACTCTTCTGTCCATAATAGCGCTGAAACCGGCCATCAAGAAATGCCGCCATGAGGCGCCGGTCAAACTCCATATTTTCCTCACCAGAATGCAAGCCGGTATCAATATAATAAACCTTGGAAAAAATGACATTCACAGCTCAAATCCTTACGGATAGATGAAAACACGAAATAATAAAATGCAAAGATAGTTGAAAAAGGATATTGCTACAAAAAGAGAAAGCATTGACGTCAATAATACGAAAGTTGCCATCCACTGAGAGGAGAAAGCTCATTTTCTGATTTTTTTTGCCTGTTACATTGTTTGTGTCCATCGATACGGGTATTTTGCGAAAATATGTTGATGTCCCACCCGCTTTGGACGAAGCTGTCGCCCTTGGAGCATAATCATCTTTAACCGTTACAAAAGCACCCATGCAACTTATCACTGTTGCTCTTATTTTTGGAGGCAGATCAGCTGAACATGAAATATCGATTATCTCGGCAAGATCAATAGGAGCGAATATCAGCACTGAACGCTACAGAATCATACCGCTCTATATCACCCATGAAGGCGTATGGCTCTGTGAAGGCATAGCCCGAGACATTCTGAACTTAGATCTGTCGGCTCTTTTGAGAGCTTCATCGCCTGAATCAGTGTCCAAACATCTCAGGAACATGGTTCAGCAAACCAATCAAAAGCCATTCGATCTTGATTTCAAGGCGGCAGGTATTGATGTCGCATTTCTTGCTCTCCACGGTTCGTATGGAGAAGACGGCCGTATTCAGGGTTTTCTTGATACCTGCGGCGTTCCCTATACCGGGTGCGGGGTTCTCGCCTCAGCACTGACCATGGACAAGGCACTCACGAAACTGTGTGCTGTTGATGCCGGTCTGGTTGTAGCCCCATCCATAACAGTGTTCAGCTCCGATTACCATGCTGACCCTGAAAGGGTTCATGAAAGCATCGAACATGAGTTCGACTACCCATTTTTTATCAAACCAGCTCATTTCGGCTCTTCGGTAGGAATTTCAAAAGTACATTGTTTCGAACAACTGCCTGCAGCCCTTGAACGTGCCTGCTCGCTGGACTCGAAAGTACTTGTTGAAAAAGCAATGACAGGAAGGGAGATCGAGGTTGCCGTGCTCGGCAATGAGTTGCCGCAAGTCTCAATATGCGGTGAAATAGAGCCAGGTGGCGACTTTTATGACTATCAGGACAAATACATTCGCAACACGGCAAAGCTTTTTATTCCTGCCCGTATTCCCGGTGAACTTCAAAAAGAGGTCCAAGCTGCCGCACTCAAGGTGTACAAGGCACTTGGATGCAAGGGTATGTCAAGAATTGACTTTTTTGTTGAGGAAGAGAGTGGAGCCGTGATACTCAACGAAGTCAATACCATTCCGGGCTTTACCGATATCAGTATGTTTCCGAGGCTCATGGAGGCGACCGGCATAGGTTTTCCGGAACTCGCAGATCGACTGCTGATGCTCGCACTTGAAAAGAACGAACCATGCACCTTTGCTGAGAGCAAATCATGACCTTTACTTACTCTGATACCAAGCAGGAAGAGGGTAATGCCATGATGAGTAAACCACATCTTTTTTTTGCAGAGGTTTCGCTTGACCTGTCGAGACGAAAATTCAAGTCTGGTCTTGACAAACTTATACCAATGTCCGACTATTTTTCGGACTCATATCTTTTTCACCTGTTATGCGCAAAAGCGTTCCGAGGTCTTGACAACCACGCTCTTGCCGGAGAACATTTACGGAAATGCTGCATTATTGCTCCTGCCAACCAGATTGCATGGGCAGAACTCGCTGACCTTCAGGCTTCAGGTGAAAGAGAAGAAAACTGTAGCTCATCTCCCATATTCGACCCTGTCTCCGATGAACTTGAAAAGATCACAGCGGCACTCATGAAATTCAGTCCGGTACATGCGTCTGAAAACTCTGACCCAACTTCAATTTTTGAACAAAAGCAGCCTTTTCCGGATGATACCGCCATTGCTGTACCGACGGAAAGCTTAGCCAATCTTTTTACAGCGCAAGGAGCCTACAAAAAAGCCATAAAAATCTATACGATTCTCATAGAGCTGAAACCACACAACGCTGAACATTACAGGGAAGAGATTGATTCACTCCTGAATCGCCTTTAACACTGAACTGTTCCGGCTACCTTCAGTGAAAGGAATTATTTAGCATGACTGAACGTATAGAAGTCATTATATTCACCTCAACAATGACAACTAAACGGTTAGAACACAGTATTTTGGTTTTACGGTTATTTCTATCTCTCTGTATTGCAGCGCTCGTTCTTGCGCAACCTTCAGCCGTTACGGGCACCGAAGTGAAGGAAAAAACGCTCTCTCTTGCCAACAGTATCGAGATAGCGCTGAACAATGCCACAGCAGCCAAGAAAGCGAAATACACCCTGAGGCTGCAGGGTGCTGATGTTTTGAGAAGTTACGGGGCCTTCCTTCCAAAGATTTCTTTTTCGACCAGCTTTACGCCCTATTCGCTCAGCAAAAGCTTTGTTCAATATGACCCTTCCATTCCTCCCTTCAAAATCAAAACAGAGAGCGAATCGCTTAATCTCACTCTTACAACCTCCCTGAATCTTTTCAATGGTTTCAGTGATTACGCATCCCTGCAATCGGCGCTCAATAAAGAAAAAGCAGCTGAATACACCCTGTCACGGGCGCTCCAGACCATAGTCTATGATGTTACCCAGTATTATTTCCAGGTACTTCTGAACCGGGAACTTCTTGATATTGCCCGTGAAAATCTCCTGTCGGTTAAAAATCAGCTTACCCTTACTGACCGGCAATTTCAGATCGGCCTTAAATCCAGAACTGATCTCTATCAGCAACAGGCCGCGGCGGCCGAAAGCAGCCTCTCTGTTCTTCAGGCAGAAACTCGAATGAAGCGCAGTCTCCTCGAATTGCTTCGTCGGCTGCAGATCGACCCGATGAGTAACATTTCTCTTGAACCTGCCAAGAGCGAACTGAACGTTCTCCTTTCTTCGAAGCCCGATATTGACTCTCTTGTCACCATTGCCCTTGAACGTCGAAGCGACCTGAAAAGCAAGAGTCTTGAGACCAAGGCAGCAGAATGGCAGATAACACAATCCAGAGCGGCATGGTTTCCACGTCTGGACCTTAACGTCAATGCAAGTAGTGGCGGAACAGGGTTTCTGCGACAGAGCTACAGTGGATATAGCACAGAATATTCCTATCCTCCCCTCTCAGATCAGCTGCGAAACTCAATTGGATACTCTGTGGGAGTGAACCTCAGCTGGTCGATATTCGACGGTTTCCAGAGACACTACAATGTGGAATCAACCAAAATCAACCATCTCAACCAAAAGCTTGATTATGAGGATCTGAAAAATAACATCATCCTTGACCTTCAACTTGCGACCAATGACTATGCCGCAGCATTAATGCAAATCGAAACATCCAAAGTCAGCCTGACAGCATCAAGCTCAGCTTTTGAAGACATCAAGAGAAAATATGAGCTCGGAGCAACTGGTTTTGTTGAACTCAGCGCAGCACGTGCCTCTCTTTTCAATGCACGCTCCAATCTTTCACAGGCCACCTATAATCTGGCGCTTCAAAAAAGCGTTCTTGATTTCGCGACTGGCACCATAGCCATACCATAGCAACCAGAATCCAGTAAGCAATCCATGAGCAAACAGAAATCCCTGTTGAATCGCAACACCATATTGATCACCCTTGCAGTAATTCTCGTTGCAGGAGGAGCAATGTTCGCTTTTCTAAGCCTCCGGGAAAAACCCATCGAGGTCACAACCGAAAAGGTTTCCATAAAAGAGGTTGTCCATATCGTTACCGCAACGGGAAAAATAGAACCTGTTCTTGTTGTTGCCATTTCACCGGACGTTTCTGGTGAAATTATTGAACTGCCCATCCAGGACGGACAGAGCGTAACAAAAGGGGATCTGCTGCTTAAAATTCAGCCTGACCTCTATATTAATCAGGTTGAGCAGAGCCTTGCCCAGCTTAATTCCGCCAAATCACAAAGTCTTGAATCACGATCAAAAAAACTGAAGTCGGAAGATGACTTTCACAAAGCCCAGCTTCTGTTCAAGGATAAACTGATCTCCGAAACTGATTACATGGCATCTAAAACCAATGTTGAAGCGGCTCGAGCCATCTACCAGGCTTCTCTTCATGCCATAGAACAGAACAAAAGCCTGCTTGACCAGAATCAGGATCGTCTCAAAAAGACTGTGGTCCGTGCTCCGATCAGCGGCTCCATCATTGTTCTGAACAACAAGCTTGGCGAACGTGTTGTCGGTACAGGGCAGTTCCCGGGTACCGAAGTTCTCCGGCTTGCCAACCTGGACAGCATGCAGGTCAAAGTTGAGGTCAATGAAAACGACATTGTCAATGTCAAACCCGGCAATCCGGTTTCTATCAAGGTCGATGCTTTCGGGGATCGAATATTTCAGGGAGTGGTGCATGAAATATCGAATTCAGCCATTTCCAAGGCTACCGGAACACAGGAGGAGGTCACCAATTTTTCGGTCAAGATTCATATTCTCAACCATGATCGCCTGCTTAAACCTGGCATGAGTGCTACAGCAGATATTGAATCTCAACGGGTTAACAACGCCCTTGTCGTCCCTATTCAAAGCGTGACCATCAGAAGCGCACCCGGAACTGCCGAAAGAGAGATACCTGAAAAAAACACGGTAACCATCGCTGCCAAAACCAAAATAACCGAGAGCCAGCAAGGGGTATTTGTCATCAAATCAGGTAAAGCGTCATTCCGTCCGGTTAAAACCGGTACAACAGACAATACCCATATTATTATCACCGAGGGACTCACAAAAGGAGAAGAGGTTGTATCAGGAAGCTACACAGCCATTACCAGTCAGCTCAAAGAGGGATGCCTTGTTAAAAAGCAGCAGCGATAGCCACGTCATGACGTCACAAGCTATTATTATCATGAAATCGCTCTGTAAATTCTATACTATGGGCGATCAGGTGGTGAGGGCTCTTGACTCGATTGACCTCGATTTCAAGCGAAATGACTATGCGGCAATCATGGGGCCATCCGGCAGTGGGAAATCAACACTTATGAATATTATCGGCTGTCTTGATACGCCGACTTCCGGTATCTATGAACTCAACGGTCAGCAGGTCGCCACTATGGATGACGATGAACTGGCGCGTATCAGAAATCGGGAAATCGGCTTTGTTTTTCAAACCTTCAACCTGCTTCCGCGTCTTAACTGTCTTCGGAATGTCGAACTTCCTTTAATCTATGCCGGCGTCCCGCCTGAAGAACGTGAACAGCGGGCATCGGAAGCACTTATCAACGTGGGTCTCGGCGACCGGATTACTCACAAACCAGCTGAACTCTCCGGAGGGCAGATTCAAAGAGTAGCCATAGCACGGGCATTGATCAACAAACCGTCGATCATACTTGCCGACGAACCTACAGGAAACCTCGACACCGCAACCAGTCACGATATCATGGATATCTTCGGTGTACTTTCCGATGCAGGCAACACCATCATCCTGATTACCCATGAAGAGGATATTGCCCGCTACACCCGCCGCGTCATCCGTCTCAGAGATGGAAAAATCGAAAGCGACACCAGGCGATAAATGAACCTGACCTATCGACAGTTTCGCTATGAAACCACTGAAAGCCTGAAAATGGCTCTCTTCCAGATCAGGGCCAATAAAACACGCTCTTTTCTTACCGCACTCGGGGTCATCATCGGTATTGTTGCCATTACCATGATGGGCACCGCGATCAACGGTATCGACCGGGGTTTTGATAAAAGCCTTGCCATGCTTGGCTACGATGTTATCTACGTCCAGAAGTCATCATGGAGTACCATGGGGCAGTGGTGGCTCTACCGCAACCGTCCGGACCTCAAAACAGAGTATGCCGATCAGCTCAACAGGATTATTGCTGACAATCAACGCTCAGAACTTCTCATGGCGGTACCGCAGATGTCAACCTATCAGGCATCAGCAAAATACAAGGATCGAATTCTTGAACAGGTTTTTTCTCTCGGTACCAACAATGAATACCTGCAAACGGCATCAGGAGGGCTCACCGATGGCCGCTTCTTTACAGCTGCAGAATCCGCGGCAAGTGCAATGGTCTGCGTTATCGGTGATGATATTGCCACAGGCCTCTTTCCGAATGAGCCTGCCTTGGACAAATCAATCCAGTTGAAAAATGGCAAGTGCCGCATTATCGGTGTTTTCAGAAAACAGGGAAAGTTCCTCGGGCTTTTCAGTTTTGACAATCAGATCATCATGCCGCTCGGAGCGTTTGAAAAGATCTACGGCAAAAAAATGTTCACAACCATCAGGGTCAAAATCAAAGAACAGACACACATAACCGAAGCAAAGGAGGAGTTGCTGGGTCTGATGAGAAGAATCCGCAGGATTCCGGCAGGAAAAGAGGAGGATTTTTCGATCAATGAACAGAGAGCGTTCAAAAGCCAGCTCGATCCAATAAAAAACGGCATTGCAATTGCGGGTATCTTCATTACAGGAATGTCGCTTTTTGTCGGAGCTATCGGCATCATGAATATCACCTTTGTCAGCGTGAAGGAGCGCACAAAAGAGATCGGACTTCGCAAGGCACTTGGCGCAAGACGGCAGACCATTCTTCTGCAGTTTCTTATCGAATCGGTGATGATCTGCCTTATCGGAGGGTTGACCGGGCTCTGCACCGCCCTTTTGATTACCTTTGCTCTTGAAAAAATTGTGCCCGATTTTCCGATACAGTTCTCCCTTGACCTTGTTATGGCAAGTCTTGCCGTTTCAGTAATTACCGGTATTATCTCGGGTCTTGCTCCTGCCGTTACAGCTTCTAAACTCGACCCGGCAGATTCGCTGCGTTATGAATAGGAGTGCTTATGCTGCTGCGTGAAACCATCACCCAGGCGATTTATTCGCTGACCGTCAACAAGCTTCGATCATGGCTCACCATTATGGGTGTCGCTGTAGGAGTCTTTTCCATCATTGCCGTCATGACTGCGCTTGATGCCGTTGACAAAAGCGTTGAATCGGGGTTGACAAGCCTCGGAGCCAACACCTTCCAGATACAGAAAAACCCTGCCACAGTTTTCGGCAGCGGCCACAAACGGAACATCTATGCCAACAGGAAGGATATCACCTATCCGCAGGCTCTGTTATTCAGAAAAAGCATGGAAGCACATGCCCGCAATATCGGCTTCACCATTTCCAGTCAGGCAAATCTTGCTAAATATGCCAATCGCACGACCAATCCTGATGTGATCTTGACCGGAGGTGATGAAAATTTTTCCGCATCCAACGGTTATAATGTTGTCATGGGTCGGAATCTCTCACAAAATGATATCAAGTCAGCAAGAAACAGTGCCGTTCTTGGCAGCGAGCTTGCAGCAACACTTTTTCCTTCAGGCGAAAACCCGCAGAACAAATTTATCAAAGTCAACGGAGAGGTCTATACCGTTACTGGTGTTTTTGGTAAAAAGGGGGCGGCATTCGGCCAAAGCCAGGATAATTTCATTCTTATTCCCATTACCCGCTACCTGGATCATATCAATGAAAAGAGCAGCCTGAGCATCACGGTCGAAGCCCTCTCACGCAAAGAGTATCCGATTGCCATTGACCAGGCAATCGGGGCCATGAGGCTCGCAAGGGGTTTGACCGTAAAGGATGTCAACGATTTTGAGATCAGAACAAACGAATCACTTATTGACTCGTTCAGAGATATACAACGTGCCATCAGTACCGGAGCTTTCATCATCAGTTTTATGGCACTCCTGACTGCGGGTGTGGGTATCATGAACATCATGCTGGTCAGTGTGACTGAAAGAACAAGGGAGATCGGGATCAGAAAGTCAATCGGTGCACCGAAAAGAAGCATTCTTCGCCAGTTCCTCTTTGAATCGCTTTTTCTTTCCTTAGCCGGGGGTATGATCGGTATTATGGTCGGTACTGCGGCAGGCAATCTCGTCGCCTTGAATTTTAATCTGCCGCCAATATTCCCCTGGGTATGGATAACCGTCTCCATGATTGTCTGCTCCACAATCGGTATGACGTTTGGTCTCTTTCCTGCATGGAAAGCAGCCAATCTTGATCCGGTGGAAGCATTGAGACCGAAGTAGGATGAGTGGATGTCAATTTCAACTTTTATAGTATGTTATTACTTTTTGTCCTTGAAAAGATTAACCATCAAGAGTCATGCTTGATTCAGTGATTGCTTATGTACAGTCAGCAGATCCAACTACAATATATCTGTTCCTCTTCCTCAGTGCGTTTCTCAAAAACTTTATTCCTCTTGTGCCCCTTGATCTCCCTATTGCTTTGACAGGATATCTGATTATCTATAAAAAACTTAGCATCTTTCTCGCTATTATGTGGCCGTCACTTGGCTCAACACTGGGATTTATGGTCATCTACCTGATAAGCAGAAAGTTCGGACTGAAACTTTATGCAAGAGATACCACATCGATACCGCCTCAATGGGGTAAAAGAGTTCATCGGATTTTTCCGCCGGCAGAGATGGAATTTATACGACAACGGTTTGCGGCACACGGTTATCTGGCTGTTCTGATCAATCGTTTTCTTTTAGGTTCCCGGTCATTGATTTCTCCTATGTCAGGGTTAATGCATCTGAATGCTTTTCTGGTTGCACTTGCGGCCGGGATAAGCTCATTTGTCTGGAATATGCTCTTAGTCTACGGAGGTTATCTGCTCGGTCAACACTGGCAGAATATCGGTGGATTTGTTGTGATGTACAGCATCCCTGTAACTCTGCTGTTTGTTGTTATCATCGCTTTTGCAGTAATAAAATACAGGAAAGAACGAAATAATCCATCGCGCGCAAATCGATAAAACAACCGAACACAGATGTATCAATTTTTATTTAACGCATCATTTCAATATTTCAAAAATTATCGTATAATTGAATATGAAAAAAATTACCGCCACAACAATTTTTGAATCGCTCTCATCCGGGGTTAGGTTAGATGTGTATCGATTACTCGTCAAAAAAGGCACCGATGGAATGGTCGCCGGCGAGATTGGCTCAGTACTCGATGTGCCGCCCACAAATCTTTCGTTCCATCTAAAAACACTCACGCATACCGGTCTTCTCTTTGTGGAGCAGGAAGGCCGCTTTCAGCGTTACCGAGCCAACCTGCCGTTAATGCTGGAACTGATTGCCTACCTCACTGATGAGTGCTGTGGAGGAAATCCTGAAAAATGCGGCGATTTCAGTGCACAGGCAATTTGCCCCCAGTGCATAGAACCATCAAGAGAGATGAAATGACTTCAAAATCCCTTATAGAATCACCATGAAACAATCAGTGCTCATTCTCTGTACCGGAAACTCATGCCGCAGCCAGATGGCCGAAGGCTTTCTTCGTTCATTTGACAGTTCGCTCGAAGTCTATTCCGCAGGTACGAAACCCTCGGATTCAGTTCATCCGCTTGCCGTGAAGGTGATGCTTGAAGAGTGGATCGATATCAGTTTGCACAAACCCAAAAGCGTTGACGAATTTCTCCTGAGACCCTTCGACTATGTCATAACCGTTTGCGATGCGGCAAAAGAGTCCTGCCCCCTCTTTACTGGTAGTGTGGAGCACCGGCTGCATATCGGATTTGACGATCCTGCTGAAGCCACCGGTACACAGGAAGAGGTTCTGGCAGTGTTCCGAAGGGTTCGAAACGAAATCAACCAGCGTTTCCGAAAGTTTTACAACGATAATCTAACCGGCAAGTAACGCAATGAGCACAGCAGCAAAGCAATTGTCATTTCTTGATCGCTATCTGACCCTCTGGATATTTCTTGCCATGGCGGCAGGCGTGCTGTCAGGCTCTCTCTTCCCTGGTATCTCCGGATTCTGGAATCATTTTCAGTCAGGCACAACCAACGTCCTCATAGCTGCCGGGCTCATCGTCATGATGTACCCACCTCTGGCAAAGGTCAAGTATGAAGAGCTGGGTGACGTGTTTCGCAACACAAAAGTGCTGGCCCTGTCACTGGTGCAGAACTGGGTAATCGGACCCATTCTCATGTTTTTTTTGGCGGTACTTCTGCTCTCCGATATGCCGCACTATATGGCTGGTCTCATCATGATTGGCCTTGCCCGCTGCATTGCCATGGTGATTGTCTGGAACGAACTTGCCAAAGGGGATACGGAGTATGCCGCTGGACTTGTCGCTTTCAACTCGGTCTTTCAGGTACTCTTTTTCCCCCTCTATGCGTGGATATTTCTGACGGTAGTGCCAAAATGGCTTGGTCTTGCCTCGTTTGCTGTTGACATCTCCATAATGGACATTGCCACTTCAGTCTTCATCTATCTGGGCATCCCCTTTATCGCCGGCTTTCTGACCCGTTTTTTCATGCTTCGCCTTAAAGGCAGAGGGTGGTATGAGCAAGAGTTCATTCCACGCATCAGCCCGCTCACGCTCGTGGCACTGCTCTTCACCATTGTCGTCATGTTTTCACTGAAGGGGGAATATATTGTTAAAATACCAATGGATGTGGTACGTATCGCCATACCACTTGTGCTCTACTTCGTCATCATGTTTCTACTTTCATTTTATATGGGAAAGAGAGTCGGGGCAGACTACTCCAAAACCGCAACGCTCTCCTTTACAGCCGCAAGCAACAACTTTGAGCTTGCTATTGCCGTAGCCATAGCTGTTTTCGGCATCAACTCAGGCGAAGCCTTTGCAGCAGTAATAGGCCCGCTCGTCGAGGTTCCCGCTCTTATCGCACTCGTCAATGTCGCCCTCTGGTTCAGAGGCAAATATTTTGGCGAAACAACAGAAGCCTGAGAGCAGCCCATGATCATCACATTGCAGTTTTTCGTGACTTCCAGCATAAGCTTCATTAAACCGTTAAGTAATGTTCAACATGAAAAAAATACAGGTATTTGATCCAGCCCTTTGCTGTTCAACCGGGGTATGTGGTGTCGATGCAGATCAGGCATTGATCAACTTCTCAGCAGATGTCGAGTGGGCAAGGCAACAGGGCGCCAAAATTGAACGATTCAATCTGGCACAGCAGCCAATGGCATTCGCAGAAAATCAGATTGTAAAAGCATTCCTTGAACTTTCAGGCCAGGATGGGCTTCCGCTTCTTCTCCTTGATGGAGCCATAGTGTTGGCAGGGCGATATCCAACCAGAGAAGAGATCGCCCGATGGATTGACATTACGCTGCCTGATGCTGAAAATAAACCCGCAAAAAGTTGCTGCTCAGGCAGAAGCTGCTGCTGAAAACTCTAAAAAAATGCTCTTTCTCGAACAACCACCGCGCTTCCTTTTCTTTACCGGAAAAGGAGGCGTCGGGAAAACATCTCTTGCATGCGCAACGGCCATAAAACTTGCTCATGACGGCAAAAGAGTGCTCCTTGTCAGCACCGACCCTGCATCCAACGTCGGGCAGGTTTTTGGCGTCACCATAGGCAATCAGATTACGGCCATTCCTTTAGTGGAACGCCTTTTTGCCCTGGAAATTGATCCCCAGGCAGCAGCTCAGACATACCGAGACCGCATCGTTGAACCGGTGCGCGGTTTACTCCCTGAAAACGTAGTCAAAAGCATTGAAGAACAACTTTCGGGAGCCTGTACCACTGAAATCGCTGCTTTCGACGAGTTCACCTCGTTACTGACTGACACCGTGTTGCATGCCGACTATGACCATATCATTTTCGATACCGCGCCGACCGGCCATACCATCAGGCTGCTGCAGCTTCCCGGTGCCTGGAGCAGTTTTATCGAAGAGGGGAAAGGGGACGCTTCGTGCCTCGGTCCGCTTTCCGGACTGCTCAAGCAACGGACACAGTACAAGGCAGCTGTTGACGCATTAGCCGATCCCCAGCATACACGAATGGTGCTGGTTGCCCGAGCCCAGAACGCAACCTTGCAGGAAGTCGCTCGAACCTGTCAAGAGCTCGCAGCAATTGGCATCTCACAACACTTTCTTGTCATAAACGGACTGTTGCCCGAAAGCGAAACACTGCAGGACTCACTCGCCGAAGCAATCTTTGACCGTGAGCAGGCAGCGATCGCAGCAATGCCGGTTATTCTCAAAACATTGCCTTGTGATCATCTTGCTCTCAAGCCCTTCAATCTTGTCGGTCTTGAGGCCTTACGCCAATTGCTCACGATGAGCGTTTTGCCGTTGCTGACCACAGCTGATCAACCCGTCACCATCGACGCTCCCAAACTCTCAGCGCTGGTTGATGAGATCGCTGCCGATAGTCGGGGACTCATCATGTTTATGGGTAAAGGCGGAGTTGGCAAAACCACATTGGCAGCTGCTGTTGCCGTTGAGCTGGCACATCGAGGCTTTCCGACACATCTTACAACTACCGACCCGGCTGCTCATCTCACCGGAACATTACGAGGAACACTGGAAAACCTTATCGTCAGCCGCATTGACCCTGAAGAAGAAACCGAACGCTATCGGCAGCAGGTTTTGGAGACCAAAGGCGCACAGCTCGATGCCGAAGGGTTCGCTCTGCTTGAAGAAGAGCTGCGTTCGCCCTGCACAGAAGAAATCGCTGTATTTCAGGCATTTTCACGAATCATCCGTGAAGCGAACAAAAAATTTGTTGTTATTGATACCGCGCCAACCGGTCATACGTTACTTCTGCTCGATGCGACCGGTGCATATCACCGCGAAGTCAGCCGTCAGGCGGGAGATACCGGCTTGCACGATTTGACACCCATGATGCAATTACAAGACCCGAAACAGACCAAGGTGCTGATTGTCACCTTAGCCGAAACAACCCCTGTGCTTGAAGCTGTCAATCTGCAGGAGGATTTGCGCCGAGCCGGCATCGAACCTTGGGCCTGGATTATCAACAATAGTGTCGCTGCAGCCAATCCTGGCTCCCCACTCTTAAAACAACGAGCGCAAAATGAAGTCAGTGAGATTGATGCTGTTGCACATCACCATGCCACTCGCTATGCTGCTGTCCCCTTGTTGAAGGAAGAACCCACAGGCAGAGAGCGACTCCGTCAACTTATCAAAACGTAAGAACAAGAAAGGGCATAGATGCTCTTTCCTTGTTCTCAGCTATTTTGCTATCTTCGTATTGGAAGAGATACTTGCAGCCGCTTCTTTTCGTTATATTGGCCAATCTGACCAAACAAATCAAAAACGGAAAGCCTGGCAACCTGGTGACCATAGGCCTCAACGCCTATATTAAGAAATAATCGCCGCACATTTGTTGCCATACATGATGCTTATGAGGGAAAAGAATAAATAATAATGGAGAACAAAGATGAGAAAAAACATCACCAGGGCTCTGCTCACTGTGGCAATCATGGCCGCACCGGCATTGGCTACTGCAACCCCATGGAGTATTGATTCTGATCATTCCAATGTGGGATTCAGTGTCAGTCATCTTATGGTATCGCACGTGAAGGGCAATTTCAACAAGTATAGCGGCATTGTTGATATCAACGACAAAGAGATCACGAAATCTACTGTCAGCGTCACTATTGATGCCAGCTCAATCAACACGAATGTTCAGAAACGGGATGAACATCTGCGGAGTGCTGATTTCTTTGATACAGCTAAATACCCGACCTTGACCTTTGTCTCCAAAAAATGGACGCAGGCAAGCCAGGGAGCCTTGAAGGTTACCGGAGATCTTACTATCCACGGAATCACCAAATCGGTAGTCCTGAATGTGGCTCCGTTTTCGAAAGAGAGCAAGGATCCCTGGGGTAATTTGAGACGGGGAACTTCAGCAAGCACAACTATCAACCGCAAAGATTACGGGCTGGTCTGGAATCAGGTGCTGGAAACGGGCGGAGTGGCTGTCGGGGAAGAGGTAAACATTTTGCTGGACGTTGAATTAGTCAAGTCGCCGTCAAAATAAAAGTACAGGTGTACTCTGTCTTGATTGCATGCTTGAAGAACAAGTCACTGGATACCCTATGGGGCTGTAAGGGTACTTGCTGGGTTTTCGAGACTGAGAATGCCTGATCCTTCTTCGTAGGCGAAATGTTCGGCATAACGGCCCCACTCGATGGCTACCTGCAGCACTCTTTCGGCCTCATCTTCGCTGAAGAAGTCTTCAAGCTCACGGAGGAAACGGTCTTCGGGGGCACGGTTGCCGGGGCGTTCATCGATTATGTGGCGGATATGGGCTGCCAGGGCAACATGACGGATGACATGTTCGGCAAAAATAACCTTGCGCAGCAGAATGTCGGCGTCCACATAGCTTTTCCCTGAAGGGGTCAGTTCAACATCACCACCTTCGGTTCGTGCGAACGACAGAATTTCCAGTGCTTCGAGCAGCGGAAAGAGTTCCTCAACGCCAAATCCCATCTGATCGGCCAGTTCCGGAAGATCGGCTCTTCCATTATAGGGCTCTGCGGCGAGTGCTTCCATCAAACCTGCAAGTTGATTGATGTGAGCACTTGGAAGTCGGTAAGATAATGGAACAGCTTCAACCTTGCCGGCAGCACTGCGTGGTCGTTTGGTCATGAGTTCATAGACCTGATCGACGAGTTGGCGAAATGAGGGAGCTTCACGATCACGGGGATGTTCAAGAGGAATTTTAATCTCTGCCAGAATTGTGCCTGGATTGGTTCCAAGAATGACAATGCGATCAGCAAGAAGAACAGCTTCCTCGATATTATGGGAGACAAGAAGAATCCCTTTGGTTGGAATACGTCGTTCGAGCCAAAGTTCGATCAGATCGGTACGGAGCGTTTCGGCTGTGAGGACATCAAGAGCTGAAAAGGCTTCGTCCATCAGGAGCAGTGTCGGTTCAACGACGAGCGCACGGGCAAACCCTACCCTCTGTCGCATTCCACCGGAAAGTTCCTTTGGATAGGCTGATTCAAAACCATCAAGGCCGATGAGGTCAATCGCGGCCAGTGCGCGCCTCCTTCGTTCTTCTTTATGCACTCCCATGGCATCGAGCCCGAGTTCGACATTTTCGAGCACCGTAAACCATGGAAAAAGGGCAAAGGTCTGAAACACCATGGCGAGTCCTTTCACTGGACCGGTCACCGGTTTTCCGCAGTACAATACTTCCCCGCTTCCCGGCCTTGCAAGGCCAGATATGATACGGAGAAGAGTGGACTTGCCCGACCCTGAGCGTCCCAGAAGAGCTACAATTTCACCCTCTTTGATGGTGAGACTGACGCTATCAAGCACAAGATGCTCTTCCCCTCCGGATTTCTTGAAGGATTTGCTGATATTCGTCAGATTCAGCAGGTCACTCTCGGGATGCAATGTTTCCATAGGTCAGTAGGTCTAATCCAGACGAAAACGGGTCTGTGAGATGTTATAAAGCCGCCTCCAGAAAAAGCGGTTAAAAAAAACAACGTAGAGGCTCATGACAGCGATACCAAGAACAATATGGGGATAGTCGCCTTTTTCTGTCCACTGGGCAATGTAGGAGCCAAGACCTGTTGCTGTAATGGTTGTGCTGCCCCAACTGACAACCTCTGCAACGATGCTGGCGTTCCAGGTACCTCCAGAAGCAGTGATCAGTCCGGTAATCAGTGAAGGAGTGATGCCAGGAAGCAGCAAGTGCTTCCAGAGTCGCCACCCTTTAAGACCAAGGTTCTGAGCGGCCTCTCGCATATCGGTTGGAATGGCTGATGCTCCGGCGATAACGTTGAAAAGAATATACCACTGAGTACCGAGGATCATGAGTGGCGCCGTCCATATTTCCGGTGAAAGATGGTATCGAACCAAAAAAAAGACTGCAACCGGGAAAAAAAGGTTTGCTGGAAAGGCTGCCAGAAACTGCGCAAGAGGCTGCACTTTTGTGGCAAGTCGAGGATTAAGACCTATAATAACTCCAAGCGGGACCCAGAGCAGACTTGCGAGGAGCAATAAAACCATGACACGGGTGAGTGTTATGAACCCCAATATAAAAACCTTGACGATTTCGGCATGATTAACCCCGCTCATGACGAAGCTCAACAGCATCCATGCACCTAACGCCATTCCACTGATGACGATCCCATACCAGGTCACTCCCTGTAACTTCATCACCAAGGTAGAGCTTTCCTTGAAGTGCTGCTTTCCCCGTGGCAATTTCGGGAACTTCTCGCTGAGGAGAGTCAATTGAGTACCGATACCTTTTATGAGGTTACGAAGCAGGTGGGCACGTTGAAACAAGGTTAGAATCCAGGATTCAGCTGCATCCTGACTTTCAGTCAGTTCAAACTTGAACTTTTCAGCCCATGCCACCAGCGGGCGAAAGAGTAGCTGATCGTAGACAAGAATGACAATCAACATGGTGAGAAGGGCAAAGCCAATTGCCGAAAGGTTTTTATGCTGGATAGCCTGTGCCACATAGGAACCAATGCCGGGAAGCGTCACAGCAGTCTTGCCTACGGTGATGGCTTCTGAAGCCACCACGAAGAACCAGCCCCCTGAAACGGACATCATGGTATTCCAGATCAGGTTCGGCGTGGCAAAAGGAGCTTCGAGTTTCCAGAACCTTTGCCAGGATGAGAGTCCGAAAAGGTCTGAAGCTTCCTGAAGTTCCCTGGGGACGGTTTTCAACGACTGGTAAAAACTAAAAGCCATGTTCCATGCCTGGGAGGTGAAGATGGCAAAAATGGCGGCCATTTCAACGCCAAGAAGGTTGCCGGGAAAAAGGGCTATAAAACCGGTGACGGTAATGGAGAGAAAGCCAAGGATCGGAACTGACTGAAGAATGTCGAGCAGTGGCACAAGAATGCTTTCGGCTCGACGACTTTTGGCGGCTACTGTTGCGTAGATGAAGGTAAAAGCAAAAGAGAGCATGAGGGCGGCAACCATCCGAAGAACGGTGCGCAGAGCATACATTGGGAGATGGACGGGGTCAAGGGAGAGCGGTATCTGCTCTCCGGGCATGTAGGGTACGGCCATCTGACGGCTTCCCCATGCCATAAGGGTAATGAGCCCCATAACCAAGGCAAAGGCAACGATGTCCCAGAAATAAGGCAGGTGTTTTTTACTATTCTTTTCTACCATGGCCATGAAAACAGTCCATTGTCAGCAGAGCTCTCCCTAAGAGGTATAACCATGGCGAATATAGCCATTTCATGGTTGATTCTACCCGTCAATAACGTCATATCTCGATATGTTCAATTATAGGAAAGGTAGATCAATTAGAAATAATGTATTATTGCAAATATGTTAAAAGGTAAATAAAGTCACGTACCAGGTAAACCCGCACTGCCCTGTTTGCTTCTAATGTTGCAGTTTGATTCTTCAAACACTTCAGTACTATGAAAACAATAGCACTCTACAGTATCAAGGGAGGGGTAGGAAAAACAGCTACAGCAGTGAATCTCTCCTATCTCTCAGCCCAGAGATCCCAACCCACCCTGATCTGCGATCTTGACCCACAGGGCGCAAGTTCCTTCTATTTCAGAATCACTGCCTCAAAAAAATTCAACAGCGATAAATTTCTCAAAGGAAACAAAAAAATTCATAACAATATCAAGTCTACCGACTTTGATTACCTTGATCTGCTTCCCTCTGACTTTTCTTACCGCAACCTTGATATTGAGCTTTCTGAAGAAAAAAAACCAAGAAAAAAACTCAAGAAAAACCTTGAAGATCTGAGCGATGATTACCAGTGTATCTTTTTCGACTGCCCGCCGAACCTTACTCTGCTGTCTGAAAGTGTGTTTGCCGCCTCCGATATTATCCTTGTGCCGATGATTCCTACGACACTTTCAATTCGTACCTACGTTCAGCTCAATGATTTTTTTGTAGCCAACAACCTTGACTGCTCAAAAATCCGGTTTTTTTTTACCATGGTGGAAAAAAGGAAAAAATTGCACAGAGATATCATGGGTGAATTCCGTCATTCACCTGGATTCCTTTCACAAACCATTCCCTACAATTCTGAAGTTGAAAAAATGGGGATCTATCGAGCTCCGCTTAATGCCGTTCGACCAAACAATTCTGCTGCCAAAGCCTACCGTAATCTCTGGAAGGAACTGAACGTCGACCTCAAAAATTAACCTAAGCGGCAGAGAGTTGTCTCTTTTGCTGTATGGCGATAAAGTCTGCTGTTGTTGCGGTGGGTTGATATTCCGGTACAAGCCTCATGACGAGACGCTTGACTTTTACGGAGTCATTGTTGTTGATAGCAATAGTCAAATGTGCAAGTTCTTTATGGAGTTGCGACCATGGCATAAAGTTCTCTTTAGCTTTAAATATACGTAGATTGGATGTCGGGCTCGGATTATTACCAATCAGTAACTCTTCGTAAAGCTTTTCGCCGGGACGAAGGCCTGTAACTGAAATTGCTACATCACGCACTGAGAGACCGGAAAGTGCTATCATTCGGCGGGCAAGGTCTATTATTTTTACTGGTTCACCCATGTCAAGCAGAAATACGTCACCTCCAGAAGCCATTGCTCCTGCCTGAATAATAAGCTGCGCGGCCTCGGGAATAGTCATAAAGTAACGGGTAATGTCCTTATGAGTAATGGTCACGGGGCCTCCTTCCTTTATTTGCTGACGGAAACGGGAGACGACTGAACCACTTGAGCCGAGAACATTACCAAACCGTACCATGGAAAAACAGGTTTTATGCTTGGGATTATCAGCAAGAGCCTGAAAGATCAATTCGCACAATCGTTTACTTGCCCCCATGACATTGGTAGGACGAACTGCTTTGTCTGTACTGACCAGAACAACACTCGATACGCCAAACTGTACAGCTACTTCAGCGACTGCAAGCGTACCAAGTACGTTGTTGCGAACTCCTTGAACCGGATTATGTTCAACCATGGGAACATGCTTATAGGCTGCAGCATGGTAAATAACCGAAGGCTCAAAGGCCCTGCAGATTTCAGCCAGACGTTTTTTATCGGTAACATCACCAAGGAGGGGAACAACTTCTGTTTTGACATTTAGGCGTAAACAGCGGGATTCCAATTCATTGTGAATGTTGAAAAGATTGTACTCAGTATTATCGACCAATAGAAGTTTCGAGGGGTATGCAGTAAGGAGTTGCTGGCAAAGTTCGCTGCCTATGCTCCCGCCTGCACCGGTCACCATGACAACCTTTCCTGCAATGATATCATTGAGAATAACCTTATTACAAGAGACAGGATCACGACCAAGCAAATCTTCAATCTGAATTTCCTTTATATCTGATACCGTAACTCTCCCGTCAATCAGCTCTTCAACACCCGGAAGCATCTGAATATGAACAGGATATTTGTGTAATTTTTCAACAATTTCATTACGCCTGATGCGGCTTGCCGATGGCATGGCAAGTAAAACATTTGTTATAACCCGGTTCGCGATTAACTGTTCAGCCTGCTTAAGGCTGTAGACCTTCAGACCGTTGAGCGTAAGACCATGCAACTTTGGATTATCATCAACAAAGCCTGCAACATCAAACTTTGAACTTCGGTTTATGGAATTAACTATTGCCATTCCGGCAGAACCTGCTCCATAGATAAGAAGCTTTTCCTGCACACCTTTATTTTGTTTTTTAGCATCAATCGTGATATACCAGAATCTGATCAACCCGCGACTTCCACCTATCATCAGTAAACAAATCATCGGTTGCAGAATTCCGATTGAAAGAGGAACTCCGGGAATATTCAACAACATCAATGCTGATAAAAAAAACAGACCGTACGCTGCAACTGCCTTTACGACAGTAACGAACGCTGTAAAACCGCTATGACGGTAGACTGCCTGATAGAGGCCGGAATAGATAAAAACCGGCAACATAAGGAGGGGAGCAAGGAGATAGATAAGCCATTGACTCCCTGTAGGAGTGTGCAGAAGTTCCAGACGAAGTGAAAATGCCATCCAGACTGTCAGAAGCGCTAACAGCATATCAAGAGCTACCACAAAAAAACGTTTGTTATACAAAATAGCTGCAACCACCGTTTTTTTTGTACCTTGGATGTCAGGATAAAAACTGTTATCAACTAACTGCAACTCTGCGGTATTATTCATCATAACCATATCTCCATTAGAACCGAGTCTTCCTACACTCTAAGCCTTACAGGCACGAAAAAGTTTTCATCCTTGTATTGCAATTATCATACCATATATCAACCCGACGCCATGAAAAAATCTTAACTAAAAACTGAACAATCAGTTAATAACTAACCATTATATTTATACATAGTTATACCGGACAAGAATTATCGCTTTAGTGTCTGTCGTCAAAAAAAATCGTCTCATAAACACTATAGTATGTCTCATAAGCGTCTCGATAATCAATGGGCTGCGTTGATTTTATATTGCCAACATTATACACCATGACAAGAGCGATTAAAGAAGACGCTCGTTTTTTGTTAGCACTCCCTCAAAAAAAAAGCTTACATTTCCGGCCTTACGAGCTGAGACAGCATGGATGATTATGCTGTCAGACAACTATCAGGAATACAAAAACATGCGTACCATTATGTTTTTCAAAAATGCTGAAGAGGTTCTATTTCAATGGGTTTCACGTGTCTGCAGCGGAAATGCAGATGATATTGCAGAACTTTATCATGAGTCTGCTGTTCTTGTCCCTACATTTTCCCCCCATACCGTCACGGCACCGGAAGGTGTCAGAAACTACTTCGGACAGCTTGCTTCAAGAGATGGACTGGGAGTGCGACTGCACAGTAAAGCACTCAGAAAGCAGTCGCTGAGCGAGACAGTTTATGCTTTGAGCGGAATTTATTCTTTTGAATTTGAGGTTGATCAAGTGCTTCTTTCCTTTCCTTCTCGATTTACCTTTATCATGGATATCTCATTTCCTAAACCCATTCTTCACCACCACTCCTCACAGGTTCCAAGAAATCTCTCGTAATGCTCATTTTTGAAGCTTTCAGCGGAACAATAACGGGGAGTAGATAGGTTTAAGTCTTTTTTTCAGGTTTTTTTCTGACAAAACAGGAATTCCGAAATGTACAGAAGCATTGCCGATTACGGGCTTATCGGGGATCTCCATTCAGTCGCACTTGTTTCGAAAGATGGTTCTGTTGAATACTGCTCCCTTCCCTGGCTCGACTCTCCTACAATCTTTGCTGCACTGCTTGATGACGAGAAAGGGGGCTTTTTCAGTTTGCAACCGTCGGAACCTTTCTCTTCCGAACAGAAATATATCACCAACACCAACATCCTCTCCTGCAGATTCATAACTGAACACGCAGAAGCAGTGCTTTATGACTTCATGCCTGTTGAAATCCCGTTGAGCGGGAAGAAACAAAAACATCACATCCACCGCTGTTTAAAGGTCATTCGGGGCCGCATGTCTTTTACGTTGACACTGATGCCAAGACCTGATTATGCAAGGGAAGTTCCCTCACTGACTGAAGAAACGAAAAATCGCTTTATCATCAGGTACAACCAGGAAACTCTGACGCTCGCTCTTGATTGCCGCAATACTACCATGATCAGTAATGATAATGGTCAACTCACTCTCGCCATAGAGCTTGAGGCTCTTGAGGAGGCACACATTGATTTTCTCTATGGATCACTGGAAACTGCAGATCATCTGTTTTGTCCTTTTGAAAAAAACAGGGCGTTCTGGCAAGAGTGGGTTCATCATTGCGTGGGCGAGCGGTGCGCATTTTTAGGAGAGTTCACTGCGATGATAAACCGTTCTCTTCTGTTACTGAAACTGCTCACTTTTCAACCCACTGGAGCGATTGCTGCAGCAGCAACAACTTCCATTCCGGAAACACTGGGCGGTGAAAGAAACTGGGATTACCGTTTCAGCTGGCTGAGAGATGCTGCTTTTACTCTTAAGGCTCTTTTTACGCTTGGTCATGTCAATGAAGCTGATGCCTACATGCGTTGGCTGAATGCCACTTATCGCAAATATGGAAGCCGCAACCTCCAGATCATGTATACCCTGCAGGGGAACGACCGGCTTAAGGAGGTGAATCTTGATCATCTGAAAGGATATCGAAATTCACGTCCAGTCAGAATCGGTAATGATGCGCACCAGCAGAACCAGTGGGATGTCTATGGTGAAGTCATGGACTCTGCTCTCCGACTATCAAATTACGCGGGGAAAATTGATGAGCAGCTCTGGCCTTTTTTCAGGGAGGTTTGCGGTCTTGCTATGGAGAACTGGCAAAAACCCGATGACGGCATCTGGGAGGTGCGCAACGGGCCACATCATTTTGTCTACTCAAAAGTCATGTGCTGGGTTGCCTTGGACAGAGGGATCACCATTGCGCGCCGTTACGGCTTTGATGCTCCTCTTGATCTGTGGCTTAAGGAACGCGACCGGATCAAGGAGGATATCCTTATCAAAGGTTTCGATCAGAAACTTAACAGTTTTGTCCAGAAATACGGGTCAAGCGAGCTTGATGCAAGCCTTCTGTTGCTGCCGCTTTACGGATTTCTCCCCATTGACGATGCAAGGGTGCAGGGGACAATAAAGGAATGCGAAAAACAGTTGATGTATCGTGGATTTCTCCTTCGCTACAGGTCTGATGATGGACTTAAAGGGGAGGAGGGCGGTTTTGTGCTATGCAACTTCTGGCTGGTTGAGTGCCTAGCACTTTCCGGAAAATCTCATGAGGCCCTTGACCTCCTTAAAAAGACGCTGACGGCATCGAATCATCTCGGCCTCTTTTCTGAAGAGTTTAACAGCGCAACCGGCGAGATGCTGGGAAATTTTCCACAGGCTTTCAGTCATATCGGCTATATTAATGCGGTTTCTGCCATTATAGGGGCACACACACCCTCGTCCAATACAGAAAAAAAATCATCGTTCACTGCATGGCTGCGAAATCTTATCCCGTTCCAGATAACACTTAATAAAAGCCAGTCCATCCACCCGAAAACAACTCAAGCTATTGGTGCCGAGTTAAAGAAAACACTGAGCATGCTGCAGGGAGGATTTTTCAATCTTGAGACAGGATTGGTCAATTACGTGGCAATGAAACAATCTGAAGGGTTCAGCAAATATCTTAAGCTTGCGGAGTCGCTGAACAACTTCAATCCTGAAACACTTCGAACTGATGATGAAAAAAAGGCTTTCTGGATCAACATTTATAATATTCTTATCATTCACGGCGTTATTGAGTTCAATATTCGTGGTTCAGTACTTGAAATCATTAATTTTTTCGACAGGATAGGCTACAATATCGGCGGCTTCTTTTTTACTCCCGATGACATCGAGCATGGTATTCTCCGGCAAAACCGCACCCATCCACTCTTCCCTTTCAAACCTTTTTCCAGCTCAGATCAACGCCAACTGTTCATCGTCAACTCATTCGACCCCCGTATCCATTTTGCATTAGTTTGTGCAGCCTCATCCTGCCCTCCTGTTGAATTCTACGATGCAGCTATCATTGACCGACAGCTTGATACGGCGGCGAGAAGTTTTATCAACCGGAAAGGAATCGAGATAGACCGTCAAAGCACAACACTCTGGATATCCTCTATCTTTAATTGGTATCAGGAAGATTTCGGGATCAGTAAACGCGAAACGGTCATTGCTCTGCTTCCCTATCTTACGGAAGAAAAAAAAGAATGGATTGAAAAAAATCTCTCCTCAATGCGCATTCGCTACCTTCCCTATAACTGGCATTTGAACAGCACACTGCAATAATAATTGAGCAGTTTCAATTGCATACATAATAAACAACTGCGCCCCGAAGGGCGCCTGGAGTCTATTATGAATTTTTGAGTGCTTTCAGTTCAGCTTCGAGGAGATTCAGCTTTTCTTTCATGGCGCCAAGGTTGCGCAGCATGGCTTCGTGCTTGAGTTGTTCACGCATTGGCTGCGCTGGATATCCTCGGAGGGCAATACCTGGTTCAAGAAATGATTTTGAAATACCGGCCTGGGCGGCAACCTGTATGCGATCGGCAAGCTCAAGGTGACCTGCAAATCCTGCCTGTCCTCCGATCATGCATTGCCTGCCTATGGTTACGCTTCCGGAAATACCAGCCTGTGCAGCAATGACAGTATCTTCGCCGATCCTGCAATTGTGGGCGATCTGAACAAGATTATCGATTTTGGCACCTCTGCCGATAACGGTACTTCCCATCGTTGCCCTGTCTATAGTGGCATTGGCCCCAATTTCAACATCGTCACCGATTTCAACAATGCCCATCTGGGGAATCTTTACATAAGATCCGTCGCTCTGGGGAGCAAACCCGAAACCATCGGCTCCAATGACGCTTCCCGAATGAATAACAACCCTTTTACCGATAAGCGATCCATCATAAATGGTCACATTCGGAAATAAAACTGCGTCATCGCCAAGGAAGATATCGTGAAAAAGAACAGTATGAGCGCCAATGACCGCATTACTGCCGATTGTACATCGATCACCGATCACAACGTACTCGCCGATGGAGACACCTTCGCCGATAGAAACACCTTCACCGATAACTGCTGTCGAAGCAATACCGTTCAACGCTATTGTTCTCGGGGTTGCAAATGTCTGAAGAAGAAAGACAAAGGCGGTATAGGGATCACCGACCTTGAGAAAAGAGGTGCGGTGGCTGAATTCATCAACAGAAACTGACTTGTGTACAATAACAAGCGAGGCCTCGGTTGTGGCAAGATATCGGGCATATTTTTCGTTGGCTATAAAGCTGACCTGCCCTTTTTGTGCGGAGTCGATTTTAGCCGGCCCGGAAATCAATTCATCTGCGTTACCGACCAGTTCAACAGCTCCAAAAAATCGCCCGAGGTAGTCCCTGATCTCCTGAATAGTCATATTTTTTTATCAATAACAGTGCTTTAGAAAGAGGAAAAAAATAGTTAATTTTTCAGCCTTTTTAATTATATTTGGATTCTCGTGATTATTCAATCCATCTTCGGGAAAAACGGTTAAGGATACTCTGGTGCGTAAAACGACTGCCATAATATAATCCCTTTCATCTGAATATGCAGGACACGATGGCAAAACCCATTAAAATTTTTGCAGGACGCAGTAACCCTGCGCTTGCTGAGAAGATTGCTGAGTATCTCGACATGTCACTTGGCAATGCAAAGGTTGAAAACTTTTCTGACGGTGAGATTTCGGTCAACTTTTTTGAATCGATCCGCGGGTCAGATCTGTTTATTGTACAGTCTACCAATCCACCCGGCGATAACCTTATGGAGCTGCTGATCATGATTGATGCAGCAAGAAGGTCTTCAGCGGCAAGGATAACCGCTGTTATTCCCTATTATGGCTATGCCAGGCAGGACAGAAAGGACAGGCCGCGGGTTGCCATTACAGCAAAGCTTGTTGCCAACCTCCTGACCGAGGCTGGAGCAAATCGTATTTTAACCATGGATCTGCATGCTCCACAGATTCAAGGATTTTTTGATATTCCGTTTGATCACCTGTATTCGAGCGTGATCCTTATAGACCATATCCGGCATAGAGAATTTCGCGAAAACCTTGTCGTTGCCTCTCCTGACGTGGGCGGCGTCAAGCTGGCCAGAAAATTTGCCGAAGAACTCGGTACTGATCTGGTGATTGTCGATAAACGAAGACCGGCAGCTAATGTTGCTGAAGTCATGAATATTATCGGTGATGTCAACGGAAAAAATGTCCTTCTTGTTGACGATATGATTGACACTGCGGGAACCCTTGTCAACGCTGCAAAAGCTATCCGTGATGCAGGGGGGCTTAAAATCTATGCTGCAGCTACACATCCGATTCTGTCAGGGCCTGCTATCAAACGAATCGATGCATCAATACTTGAAAAGGTAATTGTCACTGATTCTGTGATCACAAAGCATGAATATTCAGCGAAAATTGAAACGGTAACCGTCAGCAACCTCTTCGGAGAAGCTATCAAGCGTATTTATGAAGATGATTCTGTCAGCTGCCTTTTTGACAGCAAGAACATCATTGAGAAACTTACGAACCTTCACTAAACACAAGCGATAAAAGAGATAAAGGAAGAACACATGGAAACTATTGTATTGGGAGTAGAACCTCGTATTATCAAAAAGAACGAAGCTGAAAAACTGCGCAAGAGCGGTATTGTACCCGCAGTTATCTATCATAAAGGTGAAGAAACCGTGGCCGTAGGCGTCAATGAACTTGCATTGAGGAAGCTTGTACACTCAGCTGAGTCTCACATTATTGATCTTCAGTTCCCGGACGGTAAGATTAAGCGTTCTTTTATCAAGGATGTTCAGTTTCATCCGGTAACAGATAGAATTATTCATACTGACTTTCAGCTTTTCTCTGCTGATGAAATCATTGAGCTTGAAGTACCGGTAGCTTTTTCTGGCGAGAGTGCCGGCGTGGAGAAAGGTGGCAGACTCCAGATCATCAAGCATGCGCTTACGATCAAGGGCAAACCGGAACATATGCCCGATCATTTCGTCATCGATGTTACAGCATTGGAAATCGGACACTCCATCCATGTGAAGGAACTTCCTATGGATGCGTATACAGACCTTATCATTATGGATGATCCGGATACTCCTGTCATTACTGTTCTTGCCTCTAAAAAGGAAGCAGAAACCACTGAGGAAGCAGCTACGGTCAGCTGAGAACTGTTCAACTTCTTTTTCGACTCGGATTCTTTACTTTACAAAGCTGCTTTTCTTCAGGGAAAAGCAGCTTTTTTTTTCACCGAAAGCCATACACGCTTGAAAACAGAGAACGGCACAACATCATCCCTGCACAGCCTTATTCCCAAGGCAGGAGCAAAACGTTTACAAAATAAAGGATCGATTGTTTTTCTTTCGGTCTCTTTCATTGCGTTTCTCCTTATCCTGCTCTTCAAGGCTGATCTTGTGCTGATCAGTTTTCGTTCCATGTTTACCGCAGCAATTCTTTTTTTCAGAGCACCGGAATCTTTGAAGGAAATTTTCACATCTGAAATTCTTGAATTCTGGATAGGGGCCATCTATCTTATTGGGATACCGGTATCTCTTGCAGCTGTCGGCAGAAAAATTTTCAAAAAAAAGGACGCAACGAAAGAGCTGGAAAAGAGTGAACTCAGTCTCGGGAAGATAAGCTTCAGAGCTTTCATGCGCCAGTCAATAGCTCTGTACGCTTCAGCTGTTATTTTTATACTTTATTCTTTGGCCTTCCTTGCTCCGTTTATAGCCCCTTTCAGTCCTTATGATCAACAGGACTTTTTAGTCACCGCTTATCAGCCGCCATTTGCCCGGCTGCATGCTCTGGTGCTCAAACAGCCTAAAACATTGATCATTCCTTTACAGGCAGGCAACGGAACAACGGTAGAGCTTGCCAACAGCCTGATCAGCGATTTCCAGAGTCTGAAAACACGCAATGAACCCAATACGGTAAGGTTTATCGACGAGTACCGGATTGATGGAAACAGGGTGATTTACCGCCAGGGCATTCGTACAAAGACAATCGCTATCGATGAACTTGCGGGAACCGGAAAAATTAACGGGCAGGCTGTGCCGGATTTTGTGATTGCACGAACCTTTATTTTCGGTACCGACCAATATGGGAGGGACATTCTCAGTCGGGTAATCTATGGTTCAAAAATATCGCTTTCGATCGGCTTTCTTGTCGTCCTGATCTCTGTCACGCTCGGTACCGTTATCGGAGTCACTTCAGGATATTTCGGCGGCTGGATTGATGCTGTCATGATGAGAATTGTGGATATCCTTATCGCATTTCCTGCTCTCTTTCTTATTCTTATCATTATTGCCACCTTTGGCAACTCCATTTACCTCATTGTCATCACCCTGTCTTTTACAGGATGGATGGGTGTCGCCAGGATTGTCAGAAGCCAGGTACTTTCGCTCAAGGAGCAGGAGTTCATTCTTGCGGCAAAATCGCTCGGCCTTTCCAGCATGCGAATTATCTTTCGGCATCTTGCACCCAATACCCTGACTCCGGTCATTATTGCCGCAACATTAAGGATCGGGAGTATTATCCTTACTGAGGCGGGACTCTCCTTTCTAGGTCTCGGAGTTCAGCCTCCAACACCGAGCTGGGGAAATATTATTAATGAGGGGCGGGACAGCCTTTTGAACTACTGGTGGATTTCAACCTTCCCGGGTATCGCCATCCTGACTACTGTTGTGTGTTTCAACCTTATCGGTGACGGTGTCCGCGATGCCCTGGACCCAAGAATGAGAGGATAATCATGAAGATCGAAGACGAGCCGAAGTTCTGGACAACACTTGACACTAAATACCTCTATAACAGGCCATGGCTCACCATGCGCCAGGATACCGTTCAGCTTCCGAACGGCAGAGTCATCGACGATTATTACATCTGGGAGTTTCCGCCTTGGAGCAATGTGCTTGCAATAACAAAAAAACAGGAATTTGTTCTGATTCGGCAATACCGGCACGGGATCGGCAAGGTTTGTTATGAACTTCCTGCAGGAGTTCACGACAAGACGGGAGAGTCGGTACTTGAGTCGGCTCAACGCGAGCTGCTCGAGGAGACCGGTTTCGGCGCTGGCTTATGGAAGCCGTTGATGGAGTTGAGTGCCAATCCTGCCTTGCAGAACAATATCACGTACAGCTTTCTGGCCGAAGGGGTTGAACTGATCAGCAAGCAGAATCTTGATGCCACTGAGGAGATAAGTGTGCACCTTGTCACGATTGATGAACTCCGCTCCATTGTGCTTGATGGGAGCATGATGCAGGCTCTGCACGCTGCTCCGATACTGAAGTACCTTTTGACGCTGGCAAGATAAACACTCTACAAAAGAGAGGTTCATGAAGAAAACTGCACAGTTGTCACTGCTTGAAAAGACCATTAAAGAGCTTGGTTATACTGTGCGCTTTGAAAAAGGTAATTTTTTGGGTGGAGAGTGCCGAGTGAGAAAGGATAATATTGTGGTGGTCAACAAATTTCTGCCGCTTGAAGGAAAAATCTACACCCTGGCCAAAGTCATCAGCAAAATCAATCCTTCGGGTCTCTCGCCCGAGACGGCTAAACTTGTTGACGGGCTTGTGGATATAAGCTTGTTCAGCGGGAAAAACAAAAAATAAGATATCTGGGAAGGAAGTGAGTTCAAGGACAACAGAGGCAATGGTTTATTGATGCAGTACCTGATAACCACTCTCTTCGATTGCCTTTCGAAACTCAGCTGAAAGAGCATTCCAGTCAAGAATATCAACGCGGAAAGCAAGCTCAGACTCCTGAAATTCCTCTTTTATAGCTGCCATAACCCGCCAGTCGAGCTTTTCACGCCCTACAAGGGCTATATCAAGATCGGAATAGCGTTTTGCTGTTCCTGAGAAGCGTGAACCGAAAATTCTTGCTTCGCATTCCGGAACATGCCTGGCCAGAATGCCGAGAACTGTTTCGATATGGTTGGGACTTACATCAATCATGACGAGCCTCCAAGCGTTTGAGAAAATCCTTTGCCGAATCAATAAAAATCAGTGCTGCACTAAATGCATGACCTGCATTTTCAGCATCATAGGTATGAGCGGTCAAGTTTCTTGACTGGTGAAACTCCATCCACACTGAAACATCATCAATAAGGCGGTTTTCAGCGCTGACTCTAAAAAGCTCTCTTCTGGTTACACCATCCACAATATCAGGACTGACATTCCGTTCAATCCAGCGCTTCATAAATTTCCAGCACTGTTCATAGGCAACTTCAAAGTTCTGTATCACTCCGGCTTTGACGGTATCGAGATCGTCCATAGTCAGAGTGCTGTTTTCGGAGAGCGACCGATAGCTGAAAATTGACTTTTCCAGGGATACTATTGCTCTGTGGAGGCTTGTCAGATCAAGTGTCATAAGGTATCTACGGAAAAAGGATGACTTCTGGGTTCAATTTAAAAAATGAATTCCTGGTAACAAACCAATCACACCCTATGGAACAACTATCTGACGGGTTTTGCTGCGGAGTTCGATGCCTGGATGGGTATTTGGCGGGAGTGGGAAAGAAATGAGCCGGGGATGAGAATGCAGCGTTTCGGGTTGGCATAGTTGAGCCATGCCTGGAGCTGCTGTTTATATTTGTAAAAAAGTTCCTGGGGGTTTGAATATGAAAAATGCAGAAGTCAATAATGGGTGATTTGAGGAATTAACTTAACCTACTAAACAACGTCCCTTGTCTGTTAATGCTGAGTAACTGTCGCGTTACTACCTTTGCCGTTTTGCGTCAGTTGTAAAAAGTGTGAATTTCCGTGCTGGTCAATGGTCGCTGTGTTATTGTCACCAGGTTGGTCAATTTTTGCTATGTTGTCGTTGCCATTCTGCCCTATAGTAACTGAGTTGTTGTTGCCAGGCTGATCAATGGTCGCATTGTTGGAACTGCCGTTCTGTGCTATACTTGCGTGGTTGTAACCACCCCCCTGACTGATGCTTGCTCTGTTGTCACTTCCGTTCTCCTGAGTAATCTGGGCCCAGTTGCCACCCACGGACTGCGTTATGGTTGCGGAGTCATTAAAACCATTCTGAATGACTTCACCAGTGTTGCCGACACCGTATTGAGTGATAGACGCCTCTTCAAATTGAGAAAAAACCCCTTGGTTGACAGTAGCACCGTTACCACTTCCTTCCTGATAGATTGTTGCTTTGTCACTCAAACCGTTCTGAATAATTTCACTCGTATTGCTGCTGCCAACCTGAGTGATAGTTGCTAATACCCCTACAGATGCTGTGTCCTGAGTGACATCGGCGCTGTTCCCCCCTTCGCCAGATTGATCAAGCCGTACGTAATCATGTTCGCCTCTCTGTATCACTGTGGTATTATCGCCTGTGCCATACTGTTTAATCGTTGCCTTGAGATCGCTGATACCGTCTTGCGTTACGTCTGCAGTCTCATTTGATGAACCTACATATTGAGTTACGGTAATCGTATTTGGGTTCCCATTTGCTGTCTGGGAGGTTGTAACGGTGCCGTTATCGCCCGCCTGCGTGATATAAGCACTGTCGCTACCTATTCCTGCAAAAGCAGGAGAGTTAATCAGCAGAAATGCTGATAAGGCAAAAAGTGTTGCTTTCATTGATTTCATAAGGGTTTTTCAGAGAGTGCTTCATCAGTTTTCTTACCTTTTTTCTTCTTTTTTTTGTGGGTCTGATTTTCAGCATCCAGCATATTCTCAGCCTTGCCATTACCATCACGCCGATCCAGATACTCTGCTACT